>CAZVOS010000208.1:0-5805 GCA_964628845.1 uncultured Bacteroidales bacterium
TATACATCTTAAAATTGTTTATAATATCCCCCTATTTCTTCTTTAGTTAAGTTTTTAGGAGTCCATACATTAATGTTAATGAGCAAGTCTCCTTTATTGCTTGAATTGATTTCGGGCAGACCTTTATTTTTAAGGCGAAGTACTTTACCACTTTGTGTACCAGGTTCAATCTTTACACGTACTTTACCATCAACAGTAGGGACTTCGATATATGTGCCTATAGAAGCTTCGGGGAAGCTTATATAATGTTCATACAGCAGGTTAATTCCGTCGCGTATCAATTCGGGATGAGGTATTTCTTCAATAATAATAATAAGGTCGCCTGGTACGCCATCTCGTGCTGCTGCATTACCCTTTTCTCTCATAGAAAGCTGCATGCCTTCCATAACACCTGCAGGAATATTTATGCTTAATACTTCTTCGCCTTTAACAATACCATTGCCAAAGCATGTTGTACATTTATCTGTAATTGTCCTGCCTTCTCCACCACAATGCGGGCAAGTTTGTTGTGTTTGCATCTGCCCGAGGAATGTGCTTGTAACACGGGTTACATGCCCCATACCTCCACAAGTAGGGCATGTTTTTACTGAGCTTTGGTTTCTGGCACCAGTACCATTACACGACTTGCAACTGATATATTTACTGACTTTAATCTTTTTCTCAACGCCATTAAGAATTTCTTCAAGAGTTAACTTCACTTTAATACGTAAGTTAGACCCTTTATTGACCCTTCTGGAACGTCTTCCAGATGAGTGGGAACCAAACCCCCCAAACCCGCCTCCAAAAGCACTTTCGAAAATATCTCCAAAATTACTAAAAATATCTTCCATTGTCATACCTCCTCCACTATACCCTCCACCAAAGCCGTTCATACCATCATGACCATATCTGTCGTACCGGGCTTTTTTTTCAGGATTACTCAAGACTTCGTATGCTTCTGCTGCTTCCTTGAACTTTTCTTCCGCTTCTTTATTATCGGGATTTTTATCTGGGTGGTATTGTATGGCCTTTTGCCTGTACGCCTTTTTGATTTCAGCTTCAGTGGCATTTTTATTAACTTCCAATACTTCGTAATAATCTCTTTTAGCCATGTCTTTTTTGTTAAATAATTATTCAGCAACCACCACTTTGGCGTACCTGATTACTTTGTCGTACAGTTCGTATCCTTTTTGTATCTCATCAAAGACTTTTCCTTTTTGTTCCTCATTTTCAGCAGGAATTTTTGTCACAGCTTCATGAAAATCGGTATTAAAAATTTCACCTATTGCATTGATAGCTTTTAGTCCTTGTGATTCAAGAATTTTAAGCAACTTATTATAAATCAATTCAATACCCTGAATTAAAGACTCTGTTTCGGGATTTCTTTGCATAATTTTTAAAGCCCTTTCTAAATCATCAACTACAGGCAATAATTCAGTAATAAGTTCTGAATTGGCAAATTTACCTAATTCATTCTTTTCTTTGATTGTTCTTTTTCTGTAATTGTCAAAATCGGAATATACCCTTAAATACTTATCATTAATTTCAGCAATCCTATTTAAAAGCTCTGTTTTCTCATCAACACATTTTGTGTCATTATTTTCCGAATTTTGAGTTTCATTTTTTTTATCAACCACATTATCATCTTTCGTATCCTCATTTAATGAGTCTTCTGTTAGATTGTTTTCTAAAGAATTATCATTCGTTTTCATATTATCAATATTTATATCTTTTTCTTTATAAATTCGTTTTTTCATAAATGGCCTTTTAAACACTGTTTAATTATTAATGATTAATAGTGGCAATAATTTACAAAATTTTTGCCACTGCAATATTACGACAAATTGTCATATATAGAAAGGGAAAAAATGAAGTAAAAATGATGATAAATTTATTGTTCGAGTAATTCTGTGAGTTTTAGATTAAGAGCTTCTCCCCTTATATTTTTTGCAATAATAATACCTTCATCATTTAGCAGAAAGTTAGCTGGAATTGAGTTAACATTATAACTTCGGGCTGCTACAGATTGCCATGCAGCCAAATCGCTAACGTGATTTTCCCAGTATAAGTTATCACTCTTTATGGCAGTAACCCAGCCCTCATAACTCCTGTCGAGAGATACACTGAACATAACCAACTTCTTGCCTTTTTTAAATGTTTTATCTTTAAATTGGTTAAAGGTACTTACTTTGTTGGGATTCTCCCTACGGCAGGGACCATACCACGAAGCCCAAAAATCAATAATAATATAATTGCCTTTAAAAGAAGAAAGAGCTAATATTGTGCTGTCAGGTTTATTTAATTTTATTTCAGGTGCCTCATCCCCAATATTATAACCAATTCTGTTAATAACATTATTACTTGATATGTTTTGATGTATAAGAATTACAGTAACAATAGCAACTATGCTTAATACAATTTTTATTTTCATAAATTTTTATTTAACATTATTAAAATATAATTTATACTCGAGAATTAGAGGAAAGAGAAAATAATAATCTTTTTTATTTAATTTTACATAATCAAGTTTATCAGTATTACACCACACAAAAGCAGGCTCAAATGCCAATGAATAATTTTTATCGTATCTGTATTTAAAACCTAAGCTAATAGGTACATAAATCTCTGTAGTTGTTTTGGGTTTTGCATTCCCTGCATTTTCATAGCCAAAACCTTCTATGAATTCGCCATTTAAATTCTCAAGCCTGTCGCGAAACTCTATATGCCCCAGCACCGTAGAAATATAAAAAGAAATTTTTGCGTAAGGATTTGGGTCAATTAATGAATATAAATTGTATTTTACTTTAATACCGTAATCAAAGAAGTTAGTAAGAAATTTTACCCCTGTTGTTGATTGATACACAAAATCACTTTGTTCCCCATGAAAATTACCTACGTTAAATGTAAACCCCAAATCAAGACTGCTTATGGGATTATAGTAAAAGCCCATGCCACCAGAGCCCGAAGCTTTAGATGACACATCAGATATAAGCTTATTGAATCCATAACAGGCAGAAAAGGACATTGATTGTTCTTGTGAAAAAGAAATTTTACTGATAAAAATTATTAATAATAAAATTGAAAATTTTAAGTTTTTAATCATTGCTTTTATTTTTTTTTTGCAAATTTATTTAAAAAATTAAAACTCTTTAAATAATTGTACGTTTATCGTTCTAAGTTTTATAAAAAATTAATAATTTCGCAATTTAAAAATACATAACGTTTAATCAACTCAAAAATTTTATAAACACTAAAAGATGAATAACTATCAGAAATTAAATAACATTATTGGCTGGGTTGTATTTCTTATTGCCACAGCAGTATATGTACTAACGATTGAACCTACAGCCAGTTTTTGGGATTGCGGTGAATACATAGCCACATCCTATAAATTACAGGTTGGACACCCTCCTGGAGCCCCTTTGTTTCAAATAATTGGCAGGGTATTTACATTACTCGCTTTCGGTGATGTTACTAAAGTAGCTATGTGGATTAATATCATGTCGGCCTTGTGCAGCAGCTTTACTATTCTATTTTTATTTTGGTCAATAACCATGATTGCTAAAAAAATTGTACTGCGTTCCGGAGCTATGGATAACAATAAAATGATGGCTGTTTTCGGCAGTGCTGTTGTGGGCTCTTTAGCATATACATTTTCCGATACATTTTGGTTTTCGGCTGTAGAAGGTGAGGTTTATGCCATGTCATCATTCCTTACTGCTCTGGTATTTTGGATGATGCTTAAATGGGAGGTGGAAGCTGATGATAAATATTCGTTCCGATGGATTGTTCTTATATCCTATATTATTGGACTTTCAATTGGTGTCCATTTATTGAATTTATTAACTATCCCTTCTTTAGTATTTATTTATTATTTTAAAAAATACAAATTTTCATTATGGGGTTTTATTAAAACGGGTATTTTATCACTTATTTTACTGGGTATTGTACAAAACGGCATAATTCCCTGGATTGTAAAACTTGACTGGTTATTCGAAAAATTCTTTGTAAATACACTGGGAATGTCATTTAACACAGGAACTATTGTATATTTTATTTTGCTTATTGCTGTTATTGTTTATGGTTTATATTTTACCCATAAAAAACAAAAAGTTATTGCCAATACCGTCATTTTATGTTTTACTTTTATTGTTATTGGTTATTCTTCATTTTTCATGCTTATAATAAGGTCTAACGCCAATACACCTATAAACGAAAATTCACCTACAGATGCATTGGGTCTTCAAGCTTATCTGGCCCGTGAACAATATGGGGACTGGCCCATTCTTTATGGCCCCTATTTTAATGCCCCGAGAGTTGGTCAGAAAGATGGTAATCCTGTTTATAAAAAAGACAAAGAAAAAGGAGAATATGTAATTGTTGATGAAAGAAAAGGTATTTTACCCGAGTATGATGAACGTTTTATGACTTTTTTCCCACGTATGCATGGTACCAGAGCAGATCAGGTTTCTGCCTATAAAACATGGGGGGATGTTAAAGGTACTCCTATTGCAGTAAACCAACAAGGAGGGAAAAGAGAAACCTTATACAAACCTACATTCCTTGAAAATCTAAAGTTTTTCTTTTCATATCAGATTGGACATATGTATCTGCGGTATTTTATGTGGAATTTTGCTGGCCGACAGAATGACATCCAAGGTCATGGCAGCCCCATCGAAGGCAACTGGCAGAGTGGTATTAAATCTCTGGATGCTATGCGTCTGGGGCCACAATCAGACATCCCCGATGCCATGGCTCAAAATAAAGGGAATAATTCTTATTACTTTTTACCATTAATTCTCGGACTTCTGGGGTTTTTATTTCACGTTAAAAAAGATTATAAAGATACTATTGTTGTATCATTGCTCTTCTTACTTACAGGCATAGCTACCATTATATACCTTAACCAGACACCTTACCAACCAAGAGAAAGAGATTATGCCTATGCCGCTTCATTTTATGCCTTTGCCTTTTGGATTGCTATAGGAGTTTTGGCTTTGATAGAATACCTGACTAAAGTTATGAATGGTAAAATAGCTATTGCCTTAAGTACTGTATTAACCCTAATCCTTGTACCTGGTATCATGGCTAAAGAAAACTGGGACGACCATGACCGTTCGAATCGATATACGGCAAGAGACGTGGCTCGCAATTACCTCGAATCCTGCGCCTCCAATGCCATACTTTTTACCAATGGAGATAACGACACATTCCCATTGTGGTATTTACAAGAAGTTGAAGGCATAAGGACAGATGTGAAGGTTTGCAATTTAAGTCTCTTAAATACAGATTGGTATATCGACAATATGATGAGGCATAAAACTTACGATGCTGACCCCATCCCATTATCCATGACTCCCGACAGGTATATTCAAGGAACAAGAGATGCCATTTTCATCATTGAAGATAAAAGAATTAATGAACATCTGGAATTAAAAGACCTTGTTAATTTTGCAGCCAGCGACCTGCACAGATACCCTACTCCAAGTGGTCCTATTGACTATATCCCAACGAGTAAAATGAAAATTACTGTAGATACTGCTGCTGTTTTAAATACAAATACTGTAGCCCCAAAAGATGCCCATTTAATTGAACCAGTTATTGAATGGGAATACCCCGGTAGTATTATCCTTAAAAACCACCTTATTGTATTGGATATTCTTGCCACTAATAATTGGGAAAGACCTATCTATTTTGCCATTACTACTGGCAGAGACAGCTATATAGGACTGGAAAACTATTTTCAGCTTGAAGGTTTGGCCTATAGATTTTTACCCATTAAGCATGAAAGCACTGATGGACATCTGGGAAGAATAGATACAGATA
>CAZVOS010000209.1:0-5790 GCA_964628845.1 uncultured Bacteroidales bacterium
TAGTGCCATTGGCATTTACAGAAAAATTGGTAAGTGCCATTGGATTAATACTGCCTGCCATCTGAACCTGAATACCGATAACTTGTTGGTCGATTGCTCCGGCATTTACATTACTGCTGTTTTGTACAACATTGCTTGAAATATATTCCTGGTCAATAGGAATTGTAATTTTTATGTTTGGACGGTTGCTGTTAACAGTCAAATTACCTGTAGGTGCTGAATTATCTTGTTGTGCTGAAGCATTACAGCTAGTGGTAGTTGTGTAATTAAATGTAGGATATGTTCCTGTACCACCTCCACTGTAATTACCCTCGGTCAACACCAGCAAGTTGTCGGCATCAAAATCAAATGATGAAGAAAAATCAATATTAAACCATCCTGTAGGCGTAAACTGTAGGGTGCCATCGTAAACCAAGGTAGCTCCCAAAATCATATTGTCCCAAGTATCAGCTGTAATGGTAGTGGCCGCATATTTTTTCATATAAATTTTTATGGGTGCATTTACACTTTGGGCTGTGGCAATTTGCCATTGTAGATTACTATAAGTCATATATGGGATTTCCGAACTCAGATACAGTGCTGCATTACGTGAATAGCCCCAATAGATGTTGAAAGGATAAGTTTGTGTGCTTGATCCTGTACCTACAATAAGAGTATTGCTGCAGCTAATATTGCCACTAACAGCTTGCGTTAATAAACCCCCATCGGCTTGAATGGTAAATGTTTCAACTTTTGAATATTGAAGGTCCGTCCATGTATAAGTGCCATTTGCAAGCGACTGTGTCAGCCCTGTTGCCGAAGACAATGTGCCCAACCCTGAATTTTTGGCTACAGTAACCGATGTTGTATTGTCAATATCTGTATTGCCATTAGCATCGGTAGCTGTAACTGTAGCGCTGAAGTTATTATTAAGCAGCACACTTGCAGGTACACCACTAAATACGAGCTTGGTGGCAATTACAGTAATGGTGTGCTCGTTGGATGTAACAGCAGCACCAAAATCGGTGGCAAAGAGTGAACCTGAACCATCTGCAACAAAATTATGGCCTGTTGCTGATATGGTAAACTGAAGCTTTTTGCCGTCTTCAATACCAGTTGTATTTAAATAAACAGACATGGTTATGGTTTTACTACCCCCATCAGCAATGTTCAGATTGCCTGAAGTAATGGGGATATCAATATAGGAATCTGTAATGCTTGGTGTGCCAATGGTAATATCGCTTGTGCCATCGTTTAATTTTAAACCGGCAATATTGGCTGTCCAGCTTGCACTATTAGCAGGGTTGGCATTTTGAATACGAATATTGGTAACTTTAGTTTCTTTGCCATCGCTGGTACCCAAATCGGAAATTTTAAAGCTGAATACGTCAACGGCAACACCAACTGTAGTAACAGTTGAAGCAACAGTAGTTCCTGTTACTTGCGTGCTTGGGGCTTCGGCTATAGAAGTTTCATCGAAAATATCGAATTCATCGGCACCAATATCAGGGGGACTTTGGCGGGTATCGCCATCAATATCTGTTGTAATATCCAAAGCATCGCCATTGGCTGTAGAAATAGAAACGCCTGCTCCGTTTAAGCCAGAAGAAGAGCTATGCAGATTAGTTGATGACATAAAAGAAGGGTTAACATTTTTTGAGTTAGCATCCTTTGAAGTAGCTGTTTGCCAATCAGAAAGGAGATTCCTGTTTGCAGTATAATACCCTACATGATTGTTGGTGCCAGCAGTATTTATGAAATAATTGTTATAATCTACATTATTTAAAGTACCCGACGACCTGTAAACACAAAATCTGAGGGAAGTAGCCCCATCTGTAGAAGTATTGGCAAAATTGTTGTTTTTTAAATTAACTGTTCCACCGGCAAACCAAAGACAAGTTGAAGAAGGATACTGATTTTCATCTATCATCACCGAATTATAATATAAATTTCCAGTTCCTGTACCGCTCACCCCAATAGCTATTGCTCTAATTACTACGGTTGAAGTGGCTGAAGTGCTACCATGATCCAAGCCGGATATCATATTGTTATAAATATTGCAAGCTTGAGAACTGTTTATATCAGCACGAATGGGATATAAATATGAAGAAGTGCTTGTACTGGTTGATTTAAGATTATAGATATTGTTGCTATAAACACTGTTATTGGTTCCTTGTAAAGATTCCACATAAATGCCATATAAACTAACAGCGCCTGTAACAGTTATATTTCTGATAGTATTGTTAAAAACGCTGATATTTGAAGAAGAAGTTGTTCTGATACCATTTGTGGTTGATGAACCATTAGCTATATCGTTTGCAGTAGCCGCACCGATGGTATTTCCTGAAATTTCACATGAGATGTCGGGATACGTTGCATTACCCCATAAATAGAATCCCATGTATGCATTTTGGATGGTATTATTCTGATACTTGTTATAGGAATTTGCACCAGTTGCATTGCTTGGCGTAAAACCTCCAGCCAAAGAAGTGCTTGCAGTCTGTACAATAGCCCTGGAACTTGTATTTGAACGATTGAGTGTGATATTGCAGTTTTTAATGGTAGTATATTGTGCCCCATTAGTTGCACTTGCATTGCGTATAAGGTAGCCGTATTCAACCGCAGTTACTGCCGAAGCATCTATGTCAATACCATTAAAAGTAAAATAATCACCACCGGCAATATTTATTCCTGCATCTGCTGTAGCTGTTGTACCTGTGGGTGTTATTTTCGGATTAGCTCCTGAGCCGGATTTTTGAAAAATAATGGGGTCTAATATTGTTCCTGTTGCCGTAATTACAGGACAGTTTTCGGAAGATACAAAATCTGCATCCACATTAAATGTAACACCACCACTACCAACTCCAGCGTCGTTCAATGCGTTAATAGCTTCAGTAAAAGAAGCATAATCACCACCTGAGGATTTAATTGTTTTTATTCCAGTTAATGATACAGGAGTCTCATCAATTACAAATTTATCGAGCCATACATCATAAGAGCCCCAAGTAGCCGTAACTTCAATGCCAAATCTGGCATTTGATACTTTATAAGAGCCGGGTATGGCTACTATAATTTTTGTCCAGGGAACACCTGGTTTAGTAATGGTTTGAATATCTGCCCAACTTGAACCGCCATCACTTGAACCTCTTAGTTTAATAGTTACAGAACTTGACGCACTAATAGCCAAATAAAAAGTTACTCTTGGGTTGGTTGATGAAGAAAGGTCAACATCTCCTGTTCTTAACTCATCTTTTTGTGTAGATTTCGCATTGTAATCATTGTACCATGCAACAGACGAACCTGCATAAGCACCCGTTGGTGTGGTAGGCTGCCCGTAACTTGTTGACGACCATGCAGAACCATTCCATGTGTTTTGTGCCCAATAGATAGGATCTGTACCCGCACCACCACCAGTAGCAGTAGTATGTTGTATGCTCCAACCGCTCGGTACAGCTGGTGTGCCACTCCATGTCCCTTCAAATGATTCGTCCAGATACGTCTGCCCTACAGCCCACACACTGAGCAAGAGCATTACAATAAGTAATTTGATTTTTCTCATAAATTTGATTTTTTAATTAAAATTATAAATAAGATTTTTTTTATATATATTCAAAAAAACAATAAAAGTAATATAAAATAATGGTAAAATTCAAAATATTTTAACATTTCTAACATACTTAGACAAATAAATATTTTAATAATATCTCAAATTAAGCAGCTTTGACAACTGAAGATGCTTGTATTTGTTAAAAAAATGTAATTTTGCGAAAATTACTGTCCCTATGCAAACTCATATTATTACAAGTAACAAACTTACGTTTGAGCAAATAAGAAATATACTTATAAATGGACTTAAAATTGAACTTTCTGATGAAGCCAGGCAGAAAATACTAAAGTGCAGAAACTATCTCGATAAGAAAATCGCCTCACAACAAGAGCCCATATATGGTGTGAATACTGGATTTGGGGCCTTATACAATTATTCAATATCCAAAAAGGATTTAGGACTGCTCCAAAAAAATCTGGTGATATCTCATGCCTGTGGCACCGGTGATGAAGTGCCCAGCGACATAGTTAAAATAATGTTATTTCTCAAAATTCAATCATTATCTTATGGTTACTCGGGGGTTCAATTAAAAACAGTGGAACGCATGATTGATATGTTTAACCACAACATAATACCTGTAGTTTATCAGCAGGGCTCTTTGGGTGCCTCCGGTGATTTATCACCATTGGCTCACATGTCGCTGCCCTTATTAGGTATGGGAGAAGTATATTATAAAGGACAAAAAACCTCAACAGATGAAGTTTACAAAACATTAAACTGGCAACCCATTGAACTGCAATCAAAAGAAGGTTTGGCTCTGCTCAATGGCACACAATTTATGAGTGCCTATGGTGTTTACTGCATCCTTAAAACCATAAAATTATCGCAACTGGCCGATATTATTGCAGCCATTTCTCTCGACAGCTTTGATGGCCGCATAGAGCCATTTCACGAACTTATCCAGAAAATACGTCCTCATAAAGGGCAGATGCAAACTGCTAAACGTATCAACATGCTCCTCGAAGGAAGTGAACTCATTAATGCCCCAAAAAAACATGTGCAGGACCCCTATTCTTTCCGTTGCATCCCGCAAGTACACGGTGCATCAAAAGACAGCATTAATTATGTGGCTTATGTCTTTTCAAATGAGATAAATGCCGTTACCGACAACCCCACCATATTCCCTGATGAAGACATGATTATCTCTGCCGGTAATTTCCACGGTCAGCCACTGGCTCTCGCTTTCGATAATTTATGTATTGCCCTTGCTGAGCTGGGAAATATTTCTGAAAGAAGAACATACCAACTGCTATCTGGCAAACGTGGGTTACCCGCATTTTTAGTGGCTCATCCAGGACTTAATTCCGGTTTTATGATACCCCAATATACATCGGCCTCCATTGTCAGTCAGAACAAACAACTATGCACCCCTTGTTCAGTAGATTCTATTGAATCCTCTCAGGGACAGGAAGACCATGTGAGCATGGGCGCTAATGCCGCCACAAAAGCATATATAGTAGTACACAATCTGGAAAAAATATTGGCTATTGAGCTGTTCAATGCTGCACAGGCACTTGACTTCCGCCGGCCTAGTAAATCTTCACAATTTATAGAAAATTTTATATCTCAATACCGTAAACTAGTACCTTTCCTTAAAAACGACGATGTGATGTACACACACATACAACATTCTGTTGATTTTCTCAACACTGTCGAACTCAACATCCCCAGCGCACTGATTAAGGGTGTGTAATTTTACCAGCAAAAAATGTTTTCTTGACTTCTGACATTTAGTGCATTATTTCTATTCTTAAGTTTTTATGTTTGTTGTATATTTTTATTTCTTTCTTACTTTCTTACTTTCTTACTTTCTTACTTTTTTGTCTACCACACAAAAAAGTAAGCAAAAAAAGTCACCGTGAAGGAAAATTTGCTTTATGTTACGCTCCATTTTAAACCTCCGTATCCAAGCCGTTCCGGTGTAAAGTTTTGAGCATTGTTCTAAGGTTTTTGCTCCGTCACTCGTGGATACTTACACAGGCCATCCCTTTTAAAATCTCGCTACATAAGACGCAAATTTTCCTTAGCGGGGTCGGCCTTCCCACAGGGCTGGTGCTCCTTAGGTAAGGGCAACACATTTAGTAAAGATGCTTACTTGTCTGTGGGTAGGCCTGGCATTCCGATTGCTATCGGAACAGCGGGCCTGCGGTGGCGTGAATACCGGAATGCATTACAATGCGGCAAGGGCGCTTGCGTTTGGAGAA
>CAZVOS010000210.1:0-5778 GCA_964628845.1 uncultured Bacteroidales bacterium
TCTCTCAATTTTTAACAATCTATTGGCTAAACATAATGATATTAATACTCTTATTACAATGGATGATGTGAAAACATTTTTTAAGGATAATGATAATTTAAGTCCTCATTTCCCAGATGGCTTTATTGAATCCTTACTCGACTTATACGATTACAACGTCCTCCAACATATTAAAGAATCACTTTATTTCTATAGCGAAAAACAAATCCAGAAACATATTCTCGATTATCTCTTTGCAATTAACTTCGACATCGGTAATATTGAGAAAAATGAATATACTGGGAGCGTTATTGAAATTTCTGAAGACTTCTTCTTCAATTTTGAAACTACTATTTTAGGTACTGACGTCAGCGAAAAAACAATTAGAGATTTCAGAAAAGATACTCAGAAAGAATATATTACTTACACTTTAGCTAAGGAGATAAAACTGGATGGAAAAACATTACCTACCACAAAACAATTTCAGTACCTGTTCGAAAAATATACAAGAAATATTAAAGAATTTGCACTCCTGCCTTATGTAGATAATGATAATTTCAGAAGGGCTGTAATAGACTATGGTACTATTGCATATAAAAATTATACAGGCAAACTCAAACAAGATGTGTCACGTTTGATAACACGTTTAAAAACAAAATACCATTATACCGAAAAAGGTGCTGTACAAGTTACTATCTATTGCTTAGATAAAAGAATTTTTGAAAAATTCTAAAAGATTTTACCAACAGATTTACCTGTTATAAACAAGCAATAACTCACAAATACTGTCATTAATGCTGTTTTGTTGTTCCAAAATACCAAAAGGATAACTGTATTGCAACAACCTTTTATCTTTAGTAGCTACATATAATTTCTGCTCATAAGCATCATATCTCATAGAGCGTGTTTGGATATTAGCCACAAAATCAACTGAACCAGGCGGATTGAAGCTGTATCTTAATATCTTATTCTCGTATGCTACAAAAAATGTGTTGTTATCAACCATCTCGCATGCTACTATCTTCCCATTGGTGAAATTATAGGGCTCCCATACACCATTATTATCAATCTCATAAATCCTGACCTCAGCATTATTGCCTACATCATTACCAAAAATAAATATATTATTATCGTCTTTAGTATAGAAATTAACTAATTGTATGCTGCTTTGCAATTGCTGAAAATAACTTCCTGATTCTAAATATTGCATCACAATATAAATATTCTGCTTACTGATACTTTGTTGAGAGCTGACAATATATTGTTTGTGAAAATGAAGTTTCACAGGATATCTTTCCGAATTTGTTGGCTGGTTATAAACCAATGTTCCCGAACTGTTATAAGCCATTAGTGCACTTTGCCTGATGGCAATATAACATTTTTTATGATGTACTTGCAAATCATTAAAATATGGCAAGGGAGAATAACCGGGTACAATTCTGTTCCATAATTCTATATTATTCTGATAATCAATACAGTATATTTTATTATTGAATTTTCCACTAATATAAAGCAGCTTGTTTATGGGGTCAATATCTGCATACCCAAAGTCACTATTGATGCTGAAAATCGGAATTAATTGAAAAGAACTGTCAAGTTTTGATATATTTACACTTCCATAACTGGTTTTACTTATGATAAAAATATCTTCCAGAATTCTTGGTAATTCATAAATATAAATCTTTGTGTAAGAATTGGTTTCGTTTTCACCATCCGATGCTCTGATATGCAGATAATAATTTGCAGTGCTAAGCTCAATATTATTTATAATTATGTTTGAGTTAATCTGATATTCGTTGTCTTCGGGGCTTAGATTAAAACGGTCGCTTACCGCTTTTAAATCCATATCAACAATAGCCATAGATATGCTTTTCAGTGGCTTTACATGGCTTATCTGTGCTTGAATTTGTACAGTGTCCAATACGGTAAAAATTTGATTTTCGTAAGGTATTGACACCTTGACTACAGGATGAACTTGTTCGGATTCCTTTCTGCATGAAATAAAACAAAATGTAATGATGTATATAAGAAAAAAATAAGATTTCCTTGAAACTTTGAACATCATTTTAGTTTAAGTTCAGAACCTTTAAGAGTATTAAGGAATAGCTTACCATGGATTCTCAAAGGATTTCGGATCAAATTGTTTTTCAGTTTCCCTGTACATGCTTTCTCCTTTGAAATGAATCTTTAAGGGGTCTTTGCTGCCTAATAATTTTGAAATGATTGCTATAGGAAATAAAAAGAAATAAAAAATAATTCCCAGTATTATATTGGGTATAATAAAACTAAGAACAGTTGCCAGTTTCATCCATAAAAAATCAATCTGCTTGCTCAGAAAAGGAGAAAAAATACCTGTTATCCCACATAGGAAGGCAATCATTAAAAACCATTTCCACTTAAATATAAAATATATCAAAATAAAACCAACAGTAATTACTAGCATTGTATGAATGGGGTTGGATTTGATTTTTTTCATAGTGTTGAATTTAAATAAATTACTTGTTTAATATTTTAAAAAATGGTGTAGATAAACGGGGCTATGGCACTGCTGCCACCAAATACTATGAGTAAGCCCACAAGTAGAAGTATGATAATTATTGGAAGTAGCCAGAATTTTTTACGCTCCTTCATAAAATTCCAAAGATCTTTTAGAAAATCCATATTATTTAATATTATTGTTATTAATAAGTTCTTTATATATTATTTCGGATGCCAGTTTATGTCCTTCTTTATTGAAATGAGGGTCTATATCAAAATACAGCGATTGATTGCCTGATTCCCTGAAAGATGGCAACAAATCGATACATAAAAGTTCTTTTTGTTTGCAGAATTCCTTAATCAGTCGGTTAGGATGCTCAATATCAATCTCTTCATGGCGGTACCCTAAAAGTTCTAATGCCTTACTGAGTCTTTGTGTATACAATTGCTCCCTGCTCGGTATAATACATACCACCATGTTTTCATTCAGATGTTTCATTTTTTCTAAGGTGTTGAATGCTTCTTCCCATTTTGCCTTATATTCATCTGAATAATCTTTTTTTAGTATGTCAATGACGTAAGCGCCTATTATACCGCTGGCTATATTATTTTTTTGCAGAAAATGCCTTATGGCAGGAATACTTTTTAAACGGTCCACAACAAAAGAGTAAAGATGTAAATGCCGTCGCAGATAATCTTTTGTGGATGTAATATTTTTGTTTTTTTTCGTAGCGGCAACAGGTGTTTGCACATTTGGTTTGTTGGCTGTATCTGCATTTGCAGAATCAGTATCTGATTGTGGTACTGCTGCGGCTAGTCGTATATCGTTGATGTCGTTGCCAACAAAAATATGAACAAGCACAAGTTCCGGCTCATACTTAAGCCCTTCTTTTTCGAGTATATTTAAATAGTCCTGTGGCCCAGTGCCAGGTACTCCTGCTTTTATAATTTCTATACTGTCCGTAAAAACTTTGTTAAGCTTTTCTTCAAGTATTGCAAGAAATGTTTCTTTAAACTCTACCCCATGACCAAATACAAACGAATCACCCAATCCCAGTAATCGGATTGTGCCTTTTTTTTCATAGGGTCTCTCATCGTCCCTGAGCCCTTTTGTATTGATTTTTATATGTCCAGAAATTTCAGATTTTGGGAAATCACCTTCAAAACCCGGACATAAACGAGTAGGATAGTCGAAACAAAACATGTCCTTAGGGTATTGACTTACTGTGTACATATCCTGATGTCCGAAAATTCTTAGTAAAATCTCAAGAATCAGTAACGTAAAAAATGTGCTAATGATAATTACAACTAGGTTTTTCAGTATGTTTTTAATGGTTTTCATCAACAGAATTAATCCATTTTAAATTTTGTCAGCCATTTTTTCTTGTTCTCCCAGTCGGGTTGCTCTGTTTTGCAATAAAAATAATCCCCGATAACCAGATAATCAATTTCAGTACTCATAAAGCACTTATAAGCATCGTAAGGTGAACATATAATGGGCTCACCACGTACGTTGAAGCTCGTATTAACAACAAGACCATAACCTGTGAGTTTTTTAAATGCATTTATAAGCTCCCAATAACGGGGATTGGTTTCTTTATGAACGGTTTGAATACGTGCCGAATAATCGAGATGTGTTATAGACTGTATGTCGCTCCTTTTATAATAAAGTTTATCCCATAAAGGCAGTGTGTGATAATTTTCAGGCAAGGGAATTTTTCTTTTTTCCTGTATCTGGGCAACGATGAGCATGTAAGGCGAGGAGCTTTTTAGATTGAAATATTCTTCATTATCTTCAATAAGCACCGAGGGTGCAAAAGGTCTGAAGCCCTCTCTGTATTTTATCTTTACATTAAGTTTTTTCTGCATTTCCGGGTTTCTTGCATCACCAAGAATACTTCTGTTGCCCAATGCACGTGGGCCAAATTCCATCCTTCCCTGAAACCATCCCACCACATAACCTTCTGCAATCTTTTCTGCCGCCATCTTGGCAAGCTCATCAAAGTGGCTTATTTTTGTACTTACAGCTTTCACTTTTCTGTTCATAAGCTCAATTTCTCTGTCCGAAAATTCAGGACCAAGATAGGCACCGTTCATATGGTCGTTTACACCATCTGCAATACGTTCTCCGTTATAATAAATATAATTGCTGGCAAGTGCCGCACCTAAAGCACCTCCTGCATCACCGGCAGCCGGCTGAATATAAATATTTTTGAAGATACCTTCGTCAAGGATGCGACCGTTTGCCACACAGTTAAGTGCCACTCCCCCTGCCATACAAAGATTCTCCGATTGTGTCAGTCGCTTTGCTTCGTAAGCCATTTTGATAACTATTTCTTCGGTTACTTTCTGAATGGCTAATGCCAAATTACAATGCTTCTGTTCAAGATCCGTCTCTGCTTTACGGCGAGGAAAACCAAAAAGGTTTTGCCATTTATCATCATAAACCATGCGTAAACCTGTTGCATAATTAAAATAGGTCTGATTAAGGTGTATAGAACCGTCATTTTTAATATCAACAATTTTCGATTTGATAATGTCAATATATTTGAGCGTTTCTTCCGAATTAGGATTACCATAAGGAGCTAAACCCATAAGTTTATATTCTCCTGAGTTTACCGAAAAACCCAAATAATAGGTAAATGCACTATAAAGTAAACCCACTGAATGTGGAAACTCCAGCTCTCTATAAAACCTAATGCTGTTGCCTTCACCCAATCCTATCGAAGCAGTACACCATTCGCCCACTCCATCTATTGTAAGAATGGCAGATTTTTCGTAAGGTGATGGGAAAAAGGCACTGGCAGCATGAGAAAGATGATGCTCGGGAAAAAGAAGTTTGAAATTCTTCTTATCATATTTGCCTATTTCTTTAAGCCCGTCATATATAAGTTTTTTAAGAAACATTTTCTCGTTTAACCAAACTGGGATGGCTTTCGCAAATGATAAAAATCCCCTCGGAGCAAAAGAATAATATGTCTGAAGCAACCTCTCAAATTTAAGCATGGGTTTGTCATAAAAAACAACAGCATCCAGTTCGTTTAAATCAATACCCCCCTCCTGAAGGCAATACTTTATTGAATGTACCGGAAAATCCTGCGTTTGTTTGTCCCTCGTAAAGCGTTCTTCCTGTGCTGCAGCTATTATTTTTTCCCCTATAGTCAGAGCCGCTGCCGAATCATGATAAAATGCCGAAATACCTAATATTTTTTTCTCTTCACGATTTAATTGTTTAATATGATCATGCGATAAAATGATATGATTACCATTATTCTGCTCAAAAATATAAGTTTGAAGTTTATTCAGCACAGTTATAGTATA
>CAZVOS010000211.1:0-5776 GCA_964628845.1 uncultured Bacteroidales bacterium
AAAGCATATGAAAATAAATATATTATGCGTCTTGACCAAGGGCCAACAGCTTCATTTAAAGATTTTGCAGCACGAATGATGGGGCGGCTTATTAACTATTACCTTGGATTAGAGAACAGACAACTTATCATTCTTACAGCTACTTCTGGAGATACAGGCAGTGCTATTGCAAATGCATTCTACGGGCTGAACAATATCAAGCTTGTTGTATTATTTCCAAAAGAAGAGGTAACAGAACGGCAACGCAAACAAATGACTACGCTGGGCAAAAATATTCAGGTTATTGCTATTAATGGAAAATTTGACGACTGTCAAGCACTTGTAAAACAAGCTTTTTCGGACCATGAGCTGGAATTTTTGAATTTATCTTCTGCCAACTCAATTAACATTGGACGTTTGATACCTCAAATGGTTTATTATTTTTATGCTTTCAGCAAATTACGCTCGGGAAAAGCTGATGACAGAATTACATTTTCAGTACCTTCGGGTAATTTTGGTGATATGATGGGTGGTGTGTTGGCTATGAAAATGGGATTGCCTGTTAAAAAGTTTATTATCGCCACCAATGCCAATGATGAATTCCCTAAACTTCTTGAAACAGAAAGTTACAATAAAATAGAGCCCTCTCTTAATTGCATTTCAAGTGCTATGAATGTAGGGCATCCCAGTAATCTGGCTCGTCTTGTAGCACTTTACGGCGGGAATATGGACGAAAAGGGTTTTATCAGCAAACAACCCGATTACAATGCCCTCCGTAAAGAAATTTATGCGGTAAGTATCAGTGATGAAGTCACAAGAGAAACCATCAGACAAGCATATCAGAAATACAATGTGCTCCTTGAACCACATGGTGCTGTGGGATGGGCAGGTTTAAACCATTATATAGATAAATACCCAGCAGAAAATACCGCAGAAAATCTGTTCGTTTCTCTTGAAACAGCTCATCCTGCAAAATTTCCAGATGAAATTAATAAGATTCTTAATATCCTTCCTGCATTACCATCAAGCTTAAAAAATATTGAACACAAACAAGAGTTTATTCTAAATGTTGATAATAATTATTCTGCTTTTAAGGAATTTTTGAAATACAGTTTTTAAAAGTTGAAAAGACATACATGAAATACATTATTATACTGGCCGATGGCTGTGCCGATGAGCCCATAGCAAGCTTGGGAAATAAAACACCTCTTCAGAAAGCATTTACACCAAATATTGATTCTTTATGTGCTAAAAGCCGTTGTGGAAAACTTATTACAGTTCCTCATGACATGCCTCCCGGGAGTGAAATTGCCAACCTCTCTGTATTGGGTTATGATGTTAAAAAAGTTTTTGAAGGCAGGGGTGTGCTCGAAGCTGCCAGCATAGGTGTGGAAATAAATGAAGGGGAATTAGCCCTGCGATGCAATATTATTTGTATTGAGGATGGAAAAATTAAAAACCATTCGGCTGGACATATTACTACAGAAGAAGCATCTCAAATTATTGAAACATTAAATAATGAATTATCAACAGATGTTATAAAGTTTTATTCGGGTGTAAGTTACCGCCACTTGCTTGTTGTAAAAGATGGTCATAAAGGCATTTATTGCACTCCCCCCCATGACGTTCCTGGTAAAAGCTTTAATGAAGTTATGGTAAAAGCATTCTTGCCTGAAGCAGAAGGAACAGCACGATTAATGAATGAATTGATACTTAAATCCCAGAAAATTCTCGAAGTTCATCCTGTTAATTTAGCCCGTAAAAAGCAAGGCAAGGATGCTGCTAACTCTATTTGGATGTGGTCGCCAGGCTATAAACCAAAGATGAAAACATTTATGGAATTGTATGGGAAAACAGGAGCCATTATATCAGCCGTTGATTTGCTTTATGGGATAGGAGCTTATGCCGGACTAAAAGCTATACATGTGGAAGGTTCCACAGGTTTGTACAATACCAATTACGAAGGTAAAGCTAAAGCCGCTGTTGAAGCCCTTAAAGATGTTGATTTTGTTTATCTTCACATAGAAGCCAGCGATGAGGCGGGACATGAAGGTGATGTTGAACTGAAAATCAAAACTCTGGAATATTTAGACCAGAGACTTGTAAAATATATTGTTGATGAAACCTCTAAAATGGATGAAGAAGTGGCTATTGCAATTTTACCCGACCATCCTACTCCATGTGCTATCCGCACACATACTCATGCTCCTGTGCCCTTTATGATTTATCATCCAGGAATAACACCCGATAAAGTAACAGAATATAATGAATTTACTGTTGAACAAGGATATTTTGGCACATTAAAAGGGGATGCATTTATTAAATCGTTTTTTCAATTATAAATTAAATACGGATATTTATTTAAATTTATCCTAAGATTAACACCTTTATTTTATATCATATATGTTTTTTGTAATATAAATATAAGAAAGAATGAAAATAGTATTTTTTACCATCTTATTCTTGTCATTTTTTGGGACCGTATTTTTTGTTGTTGCACAGGATAAAGAAAAGAGCTGCTTGGCTGCAGATAATATCCAAAACAACATCAGTTGTTTAAAAGAAGCCCCTCACAATTGCAGGTTCTGGGGCATGCTTACGGCGGGTAGTTTTAACGACAGCACCAAAATAAGTCATCTCGATTCACTTCAACAGTTAGCATCATCAAACGCTAACGGATGGGGGTTTGGTTTTTATACAAAGACAATAAGAGGTGGGCATATTCCTGTTATATACAGGGGTATGTGGCGCGCTGACCATGATTGTTTATTTGATTCGAGCGCCAAAGTGATGCTGAGCAATTTATCTACTGGTGGAATAGCACATATCAGAAATGCATCTAACGGATATATTAATATTCCAAATCCACACCCATTTATCACAAAGTCAACGCAGCGCGATTTTTGTATGCTTTTTGCCCATAATGGCGGCCTTAATATCCCTTTATTGATAACACTCCTCGATTCGTTCACTAATAATGCTCATTACAGTTATAGTGGAAACGGCGTAAATGACCCTAACCTCGACAGTGACCTTTACAGATTATACCTGATGAAATGGATTGACGAACATCCTACGGATAGCATTACCACTTGCCTGAAGAACGCATTGGATACATTAAGCAACCAAATGGGATTTGGTCTTTCGTATAATTTTGTAATGGTTTCGACTTATGATACCCTTTGGGCTTTATGTTATAACAGTACATTATCATATCGCAGAGAGAACGGAATGCAGGGATATGTTTGGGAAGTTGCTTCTGAACCTTTGGGCGGAACGGATTGGGTAAATGCCACCAACTATTATCTTTATGTGTTTACAACAGGAAATGCTTCCCCCGACTCGATTCAGATAAACAGTCACTTATTATTTTCCAATAGAATTGACGACAACCTATTATTCAATATCAAATTTGCAAATCCTTCAGTTGGAAAAACAATCGAAATTAAAATAGATACAAAAGTAAGTCAATCGGTTTTATTACAATTATATGATACACAAGGACATTTAGTATTGGAAATTACTGAAATGAAAGTTGAAAATGGACAAAATCATTTTTCATTTGATATCAGTTATGTTCAGTCTGGCATTTATTTCTTAAAAATGGCATCTCTTAATGGCAGACTGACAAAAAAAATAGTCATTTTAAATAATCAATAGTCATTTTTACTATGAGGCAGTGTCTCAAAAGACAGTAAAAATTTGTTTTTATTTTATAATTAATTTGGTTATTTGTTAAATATAATTAAATTTGTTATGAAATATCGAACACCTTGTTACATGTCATGAAGTAATTTCCAGTATAATAAAAATATTATTACATATTTGATAAAAACCCATAAAATTAGCTTTTAAATGAAGACAATTATTGCATCAATACTTATAGGTTTTTTGCCCATCAGTATTATGGCTCAGTGGCATACGCTAAGTAACAGTCAGGCAGAAAAGACCGCACCTGTAGTGCAACTAATAAGTGATGACCAGAGCGCCACAGTGATTAAAGTTGACATCTCAGGTTTTGATTTAAGCGGGTTTTATTCCAACAACATTCTTTATCAGTCAGTTGATTTGCTGACAGACGTATCTACTTCACTGGCCGGATTACCAGAGTTGCCTTACATATCCACGATTTTGGCTGTGCCTGATAGGGCAGGGGTTTCTGTCGAAATTGTTGAAACAGGCAGTTTGCACACGTTCAGCAATATTAATTTACCACTTTGTAGAGAAAGCTGGTTCGAAGGACAGCCCCAAAAAGTGACTAAAGTAACAACGAAGCAGTGACCACTTCTGAAGTTTATCCTGATGAAATAGTTACTCTAGGTAAGCCGATGGTTTTTCGTGATTTTCGGATAGTTCGATTATCGGTATATCCCATCAGATATATTGCGTCAAAAAAGGAAATACAGCTTATTTCCTCTATTACAGTAAAAATAAAATACAACTCCGAAAATGTAGTCAATCCGAAGACAAAAAAGACAAAAGCTATTGCCCCTTCTTTTGCAAAAATTTATGAAGGTTTCATTTTCAATTATAAAAGTGCATTATCCAATCTGGTTTATGGGGGTGAAAGCGGAAGGGATGTCATGCTTTGCATTATGCCCGATTCCTACGTAAGCACTTTTCTGCCTTATGCGGCATGGAAAAGGCAAAGCGGCATAGATATTCATATTACGAAGTTCAGCGATATTGGTGCTACAGGAAGTAATGCAACCATAATCAAAAACCATATAACCGATGCCTATCATAACTGGGAATATCCGCCAACCTATGTTTTATTGATTGGAGATGATGGGATTTGTCCAAAGAAAACAGTCAATTATGATTATTCATTTGCCAGCGAGAATTATTTTGTTGAAATTGACGGGAATGATTATTTCCCTGAAATGATGATAGGAAGGATGCCTGTTCAGAGCGCCAATACCATGAATATTTTAACCACAAAGGCCATGAATTATGAAAAAACACCGTATTTAACAAATACCTCATGGTTTAAGAAAGCAGTATGTTGCTCTAATAATGCTTACCAGAGCCAGATAGACACCAAGCGTTTTACAGCTAATATCATGATACAAGATGGCGGGTTCACTTCAGTTGACACATTGATGAGTGATCCAACCTGTACAATGAACCTGAACGATATTATTCAGGCCATTAATAACGGGCGCAGCTTTTTAAACTATAGGGGTGAAGGTTGGAGCGAAGGCTGGTGGGCTAACTGCTACCCATTCAACACATCTGACATATCCAGTATAAACAATGGTATGAGATTGACCTTCGTTACAAGTATCGGATGCGGGGTTGCTATGTTCGATGCATCGGGGGGCAATTGTTTCGGGGAAGAGTGGATTAAATTGGGTACTGCAACAAGCCCAAGGGGTGCTGTAGCCTTTGTGGGGCCTACCTCAAACACCCATACGCAATACAACAACAAGATAGACAGAGGTATTTATGTCGGCATGTTCCGCGAAGGTTTAGAAACACCCGGGCAGGCCTTGGCGAGAGGCAGATTGTATATGTATAATTCTTATGGCGATGACGCATGGATGGAATACCAGCACCGTGTTTTTTGTGTTCTGGGAGACCCCAGTGTTCATATCTGGAAAGAAGTGCCACTGGCAGTAAATGTCAGCCACCCTTCTTCTGTACCTATTGGATACAGTCAGAATAGTATTGTTGTTACCTACAATTCAACTGGCTTGCCTGTTGAAAATGCACAGGTGACCATTACAGGTGATTCTGTTTTTGCATCTGGTTTTACTGATTCTACAGGTACAGTAATTATTGGGATTACACCCAT
>CAZVOS010000212.1:0-5752 GCA_964628845.1 uncultured Bacteroidales bacterium
CTTTTTCTTTTTTCTTTTCTTCTTTTTTAGCAGCTTTCTGTGCTTTTTTCTCAGCTTTTTGGGCTTCTTTAGCTGCTTTCTTTTCAGAGTCGGTAATATTTTTATCTCCCCCTTTACCTTTACCGCTAAAAGCATTGCCATCCGAATTATTTTCAGCATTTTGCTGTTGCTGTGTTTTATCGGAAGGAATAGTATTTACTGGCTCTTGAGCATAACTATTCAGAATTAAAAATGTTATAAATGAAAATAATATAAAGTATGTTCTCATAATATTTTTTAATATTTATAATGTTCGTGAAACTTCTGCAGCCGGTATTCGAGATCAGAGAACTGACTTCTTTGAACCAATGACACGCAAGCCCTAAGTCCTTCAGTACGTTCACTACCAGTAATGGCAAGTGAAATGGCACTGATTCCGTAATAGACTAGTTTTTCGAGAAGTTCTACCCCAGTAAATCCATGATAAGAAATAGTAAAGTAAAAACCATCGGCAATGGGTTCATTTTCGTCCATATCATAAACTATTTTAAACCCATTATCTGTAAACATCTTCTTCATGATTTTTGCTTTTTCACCATACTCTTTCACATCATTAATAAAATTGAATTCCCCATTATTAACTGCCTTTAATATACCTGCAAGTGCATATTGTGCCGAATGTGATGTACCTGAACTTAAAGCATAAACGGTTCCAAAAATCATGGCTCTGCCAAAGTTATCAGAGCCATAAAATCGCAACAAATCGGGATAATTACTTTCAAAGAGCGCATTAGAAATAACCATCATACCAATACGCTGACCTGCATAACTAAAAGCTTTAGAGCTCGAAATAAAGAGAATATAATTTTTTGTATAGTTAGCAACTGTGGGCTGATATGGAGGAACACCTGGTTTGGAGTAATCTTTCCTGAAATCCATAGCAAAATAAGCCAAATCCTCCATCACAACAACATTATACTGGGTAGCCAGTTCTCCAATAATCTTTAATTCTTTATCGGTAAAGCAAATCCACGATGGGTTATTCGGATTGGAATATAAAATACATGAAATATCACCTTTCATCAGAAAAGACTCTAATTTATCTTTTAATTTATCGCCCCTGTAATTATACACATCAAATGTTTCATAAGCAATGCCTATAACTTTGTGCTGTTGTTTATGAACAGGAAAGCCCGGGTCGATAAAGAGTGTTTTATTCTTTTCCTTAAACATCCTGTTAACAGTCATAAAAGCTGCATAGCCCCCCTGCATAGAGCCCACTGTAGGAATGCAACATTTGGGATGTACATCAATATTCATGAAAAGTTTAACAAAACGTGAAATTTCATTTTTAAGAGAAGGAATGCCATCAATATCGGGATAAATGGAAGCCACACCGCTCCTTAGAGCTGCAATTTCTGCTTCAACACCTATTTGTGCGGGAGGCAAACCAGGAATGCCCATTTCCATGCGTATGTACTTTTGACCAGTAGCTTGCTCGATGTTATCAATCAGTCTTTTTATTTCTCTTATAGATGCTTTACCAACGCTGGGCAAATTCATCTCTTTAATCTTTTCATCAACAATAGTGTAATTAATAGGGGTGTCTTTCATCATATTATTATTTAAAAATCATTTAGACAAACCTACAAGATTTTTTTAAATAACACAAATATTTCTACTTTAAAACAAAAAAAATAAGAATAATTTTAGAAACTCGTTCTATTTGTTAAAAGAAATAGAAAAAAGTAAGCAATAAACGTGTGTTTGGAATCTCTTTAGAATTTTGAACAATACCCATTAAATCAGGCATACCATAAGCGGCTACGGTGTATTCTAACTCTGTAGATATTTGCACCTTATTACTTATAAAAGAAACAGAAGGGGCTATCCTGTAGAGATAAGCCACATCGCTGCCACGTGAATAATATTTGCCAATATTCTGTTCAGTAGTGCCAAAGTTTTTAGCATAGCCCCCAAAAATGCCAAGCTGTATTTTTTTCTTTAATGTATAGTTGGCATTGCCCCAAACGAAGAGGTGATTTGTGGGGGTGTAGGTTTCGAGCATCGAAGTGCTGTCGAGAGTTTTGACAGCATAACCCCCAAGCATTAAATGCTCAGTAAGATTCTGTCCATAAATAGATTTAAACCGCCATACAAAATCTCCTTTAGTATATTTCCAATACGCCATTGCGGCATAAGAGGCAATAGTCTGATGAGTCGAAAACAAACTATCGGTAGCCAAACGTGGACGTAAGAATTTATAATCGCCTGCCACACCAAAAACATGGTGTTCATCTTTATACTGCAACTGCAAATGGATATTGGGCACAATAGCATTTTTCATATAACTTGCATTATAGCCCAGGGGTCCATCATTTGAATTGTCTCTTTGTGTAATAAAAACCAGATTGGCATTCAACTTACCAAAATAATGTGTGTAGGACAATTGTGGATTTCTGATAAAGGGTTGAAATGGTGCTCCTGTATTAAGCGAAACAACATTAGGAAAGACCTCTGTAACAAACATCGGATGCCAGTATTGTCCGAAGAGCAATGCATCGTTTTTCCATTTAAGTTTGCCAAAAGCATGACGCAGTCTGAAACCGTTAATATCCGCATTTGAAACACCTGAAAAATCGGCTTCAATAACACCTGATGTTTTAGCTCCGAAAGCATCAGGTCCACTAATAACACCTGTTAAACGTGAAGTAATAGCACTATAATTAAAGCAGGGCCGGGCATTGATATCACTGGCATTTAAATCAAGCTTCTCGTTAAGTCCGTAAAATAGGAAAAGGTCTTCTCTGGAAGCAAAAACCTGTCGCGTATCATACCAGTAATCGCTTTTTACAAAACCTTTAAATTGTATACCCCAATTTTTTTCATCACTATCTTTGTTATCTTGAGCACAAAGAATATTAAACTGATTAAAAATAAAAAATGATATAATTATAATCTTCTTCATAAATTGGGATTTAATTGTTTAGATGTTGATTTACAGAATAAACTAAAAAGTGGTGTGGTTAATAAAGATGTAATCATACCAATAGTTCCTGCTCCAGGAGAAGAAAAGTACCATGGTACAGGACCACTCTGTACATTAAGCCCTGAGAAATACAAGCCAAGACATACAGCCAAAGCAAGCATCGAAGAAACAATAGCTCCAACACGATTGACTCTCTTTGAAAAAAGTCCCCAGATAAATGGGCCTAAGAAAAAAGCACCGATGGCTCCCCATGAGATGCCCAGAATTTCTACAATAACATCAAACTCTACAAGTGCCAGCAATACGGCAAGCAATACAAAAACACCGCTCATAATACGCATAAGAACAGTTAATGATTTATCAGAAGCATTTTTATTGATAAAGCCCGCATAAAAATCCTTGGTTATAGAAGAACTCGAAATAAGAACCAGTGCTGCCAAGGTAGACATAGATGCAGATAGAATCAAAAGTATAATTATTACAGACAATGAACTGGGTACAATGGAAGATAACATTTCAGGCATGAGGCGGTCGAAGATGGGTTTACCCTCTGCAAAAGCAGCAGGATTATTATCGGGAGAAAGAAAAACCCTGGTGGTGGCACCTAAAAAATAAGCTATACAACCAATCAATATTGCAAAAGCTGTTGAAGCAAACATACCAATCTGCACTGACTTTCTATCTTTTATGGCATAGAACTTTTGTACCAATTGCGGCATGGCAAAAGGCGCTACACTCGTAAGGAAGACAAGTGAAAACAAGGGCCAGAAACCGGGAGGGCCAATGGGTTTAGTAAGCTCTGGCTTTATGTTATGTAATGTATCGAATATATTGGGAAAGCCACCCCCCTTATTTACAGTAAAAATAAGTAATATCAATACACTTATAGCCATTATCATCCCGAAAATCATGTCTATCATAGCCATGGATTTGTATCCCCCAAGCATGATATAAACAGCCGTAAACACACCCATAAATGTAAGTGCCTGCCAATATTCAATTTGAAAATTTACTTCAAAAAGATATGAAATACCCATGAATACAGCAGCGGTGTAAGGAATTAGAAATATAAAAATGACAACAACAGCAGCCATCTTAAGAAAGGGACTGTTATATCTTTTTTCCAGAAATTCGCTCATGGTAGCTACCCCATATTCTGATGACATCTTTTTTATACGCCATCCCAAAAGGAGCCATACACCAAATACACCGATAAGAGCGTTGATAAGTCCTACCCAAATTGCTGACAAGCCAAAACCCCAACCCACTTTTCCTGCAAAGCCAATAAATAAAACAGCCGAAAAATAAGCTGTTCCATACGAAAATGCCGACATCCATGGTCCTACATTACCGCCACCAAGGAAAAAATCGTTGAAGGATTTTGTCTTTCGCATGCCTACAATTCCTACTACTACTATCATTATAGCATAAAGGGCAATTACTGTGTATTTTACTATCATATTTTTAAGTTTATTTTTCTATTCTTATTCTGGCATCTACTGCGACTACTTTATCGGCTTTACCAAGCAGAGGATTAAGATCGAGTTCCCGAATTTCGGGGGCGGCTTCAAGCAAAGCAGATAATCGTACAATGATCTCAGCAAAAATCTCTTCATTAACACCTTGCTGCCCTCTTACACCTTGAATTATTTTGTACGATTTAAGATTGTGAATCATATCTGTGGCTTCAGCTTTCGACACTGGAGTTATTGCAGCACTTACATCTTTGAGTACCTCAATAAAAATACCCCCCATACCGCATAAAATCATGTGTCCGAATTTACTTTCGTAATTAGCTCCCACAAAGAGTTCAACACCTGATAACATAGGTTGTAACAGGATAGCGCTTGTATCTTTTATCTTAATCATTCTCTCAAATTCGCTTCTTACTATTTCCTCATTTTTTACATTAAGTACAACACCCCCCACATCTGATTTATGCACCGGACCTACAACTTTCATAACCAAAGGAAAGCCTAAATTAAATGCTTCTTTTAGAGCATCATCGCAAGTAGTAACAACAGCTTCACCTGCTCTGGGTATTTTCACTGCATCTAATAAGCTTTGTATAGCTTCGGGGCTTATATAACCGCTTTCTGAATTTTTTATTATTGTTCTTATGGCTTGATAATCAATATCATTCAATTTTTCATCAACTTTATAAGGTGGTTTGGTATGATATACCTTTGCTAAAGCTCTTCCTAAAACTACTTCATCAGGGAAATTAATACGTCCTTTGGCAATAAAATCGCATACTTCATCTTTTGCTGTCAGAATAGATGGCAATACGGGGAAAATAGGTTTGCTGCATTTGAGCATTTTCTCATGAAGTACTTTATAAACATCATAAACAGGGAAAAGCCCAGGAGTGCCGAATATTACAACCATCCCATCAATATTGCTAAATTTCTGGTCAACATAATCTATAATAATCCCCAGTTGTTCAGCCGTACCTGTTGCAAGGAAGTCGATAGGATTGGCTGTAGAAGAGCCGGGAAAAAGATGATTAAGCAATTCTTTGCTCTCTGGTGTATCAATATGCGGTATTTCCATCCCGCCATTTGAAAGACTGTCGGTTAGCATTACAGCAGGGCCGCCAGCATGTGTTATGATGGCTATATTTTTCCCTTTCAGTTCTTTATGCATAAAAACAGAAGCCACACTAATCAGGTCTTCCCTGCCATAACAACGTACAATACCAGCTTTTCTGAATAAAGCATCAACTGCCACATCCGAACTGGCCAGTGCGCCTGTATGCGATGAGGCAGCCCTGCTCCCTGCATC
>CAZVOS010000213.1:0-5741 GCA_964628845.1 uncultured Bacteroidales bacterium
ACAATATTTTTAATATAGTAAACTCATTTTTGAAAAATTACAAAAATATTTATTTGCTTTCAAAAATTGCTAACCATTATCCACAGGCAGCTATCACAATGATTAAAAAGAAATCTGTTCTTTTTGATGTGTTTGCAAGTATCTGTATTTTTCAAAACAACAGTTACTCTGTTTTTCCAAAAATCAGCAGGGTTCGCAATTTTGGGCACGACGGCTCCGGCACTAACTGTGGCTATTTAGAAGATAACAAATACCGCCATCAACACATATATAACAGCAACAGCAACTATGAGATGTCAATAAATATTACTTCTGATGAGACAGTAAACAAAATCTTATACAGACATTTCAAGAAAACAAATAAATCGCGTTTTAGAACAATTTTTCGATTATTTTTAATAAACTTAAAACATTTTTTTAATAAAAATTAATATTTTTTCAATAAACCTTTCATTATGCTCAAAGTTGTTTGGCTTTGTCATTTATCAAATTCTAAGTTAAAAAAACATTTCAATGTTTCTAAAGTAAATGAATTTGCACCATGGATATCCTTACTTATTGAAATGTTTAAAAACAATAAAGAGATTGAAATACATATTGTAGCTCCAAATGTCTTTACAAATAAAGATTCAGTTTTTAAAATTGAAGGTGTTCATTATTATTTTTATAAACACAAACCTGTCCCCATTTATCATAAATACTTTTTAAAAATTCATAGTATTTTAAAAATTGAAGAAAAGACCAATTATTTATGGGTTAAAAATAAAATTTCAAAAATAATAAATTTTATTAAGCCAAATCTTATTCACATACATGGCATAGAAAACCCTTATTATGCCATTGGTTTTTTTGAGCATTATAAAAAAATTCCTACAGTAATATCTATTCAAGGTTTTTTAAGAAATGTTGCTTACAAAAATCCTTTTACAAGTAAAGTGCGTTTGAATATTGAGGAAGATATTTTGAGGTATGCTGAAAATATTGGGATTAGGGCATCTTTCATGGAAGATTATATAAGAGAGGTAAATACTCAAGCAAAGTTTTTCTGGTTACAGTATCCCTATTCATTTTCTCATATATCCTCTGACATAACTAAAGATACCGATTTGGTATTCTTTGGTCAAGTATCAAAAAATAAAGGAATTGAAGACCTTATCAATGCTTTAGGAATATTACATAAAGAAAAAAATATGGAGGTAAGACTTAGAGTTATTGGTAGTGTGTCAAAAAATTACTTGCCTAAGCTATTAAATCTATCACAGAGTTTAGGAATTAATAAAAACATTGAATTCACAGGTTTTATTCAAACACAAAGAGAAGTGCACGAACTTGCTTCTCGTTCAAAAATATGTGTTCTACCAACTTATAATGATATTTATTCAGGAACTATTGTTGAAAGTATGTACTTAAAGATACCCGTAATTGCATATGAGATACCTGGGTTAATGGATTTGAAAACTGAAAAAGGACAGAGTATTATATTTACGGAAAAAGCCAATGTAGAAAGTCTGGCTTCAGCAATACACAAGCTGCTTAATAATACCAATTTACAAAAAGAAATGTCTGAAAATGCTTACCTCAGAGTTAAAGAGCTTTTTAAAGAAGAAGATACAGTTCGTAATTATATTGAATGTTATAAAGCTATTTCCCATTAAATTAGATTTTAACTATAAAAGATGAATCAAAAAATTCGACCATTAATTATTGACTCAAACAAAAGCATATTATCAGCTCTTAAGCAGATGGACTCGATTGGAAGAAAACTGCTTTTAGTTGTTGATGATGAGAATTTTATCAATGTAATGAGTCTGGGTGATATTCAAAGGGCAATTATAAAGAATATCCCATTCGAAACACCTGTTATTAGAATTCTTCGTAAAAACACATTAGTCGCTACTAAAGAAAATTCGTTTGAAGACATTAAAAACATGATGTTTGAACACAGGATGGAATTTTGCCCTGTTATTGATGAAAAAAGAAAATTAATAAATGTATTTTTTTGGGACGATGTTTTTAAATCTCCCTCCCCTGTTCTCGAAAAATTTAATCTTCCTGTTATTATAATGGCTGGTGGGTTTGGTTCTCGTTTAAAGCCGCTGACAAATGTTCTACCAAAACCCCTTTTACCAATTGGTGATAAATCTATTATTGAAGAAATTTTTGCCCGTTTTTATGCTCATGGATGCGATAACTTTTTTATTTCTGTCAATTATAAAGCAGATTTGGTTGAATTCTACCTAAATTCGCAGAAATTACCTTTTAAAATAAACTTTTTTAAAGAAGAGTTACCAATGGGAACTTGCGGTAGTTTATCCCTTTTAAAAAATAAAATTCATGATACTTTTTTTGTAAGTAATTGTGATATAATAATTGATCAAGACTATTATGAAATTCTTGAATATCACAGGGCAAATAAAAATGAAATAACCATTATTGCTGCATTAAAACAGATAAGTATCCCTTATGGTACAATTGAAACAGGCGAAAATGGCAGTTTAAAAGAACTTGTTGAAAAACCAGAGTATTCTTTTAAAATTAACAGTGGAATGTATATTTTAGAACCTCATCTACTCAATGAAATACCTGAAAACAAACTTTTCCACATAACCGAATTAATTGAAAATGTTATTAAACGCAATGGACTAGTTGGTGTTTTTCCTGTTTCAGAAAAGTCGTGGAAAGATGTTGGAAATTGGAATGATTATCTTAAGTTACTAAGGATTTATCTGTAGTATTATATATGTTAAAACAAAAACCTTCTTTATTATTAAGTTTCTTAAGAAAGGTGTATAAATGATAAAAAAGAAAAGTATTCTTTTTGTAATCTTATTTATGATATTGATTACAGCTTTTTTCCCTCTGGTAAGTAACTTTATGCCTTCTGGATTTAAACATTCATTCTGGTTACTTATATGGTTTGCTTATATTCTCATTTTTTATCCTAATTTATTAGCAAATAAATTAATAATTTTATGTATTGCTTATTTGATTTTCTTATTCTTATCTCTGAATACATACTGGATAAATATGATAGACCGTGAAAAAGAACGTCTTATAAGTGAATCTATACATATTTTCTCCGCAATTACAATTGTATCATTCTTTCACTATACAAAAGATTATGTTTCTTTAGCAAAATTATCTCTTCTTGTATTAGTTTTTCTTTTTATTACTGCATTGTTGACTATCTATTCTGCATCAATTGACCCACTTTTTGTACGCAATATTACAAGCTCTAAATCTGAATACAGCCAAATTGAGGAAACAACAATCCACTTTTTTAGAAATTTAGGAGGAGCCAATTACGCAATTTCAGGAGTATTTATGACACTATTTTCGATTATTGTATATTATTATAAAAATAACAATCTGTTTTCTAATCGAAAATATATTGTTATTTTCGGAATTATTATATTTATTGCCTTACTTATGACTCAGCTTTTTGCAAATTTATTTATTGCAATATTAGTTTTTATTACATCTGCATTCGGTGCAAAAAAATTAAAAAAATCAATAATAATTATTATTATATTTTTCACAATATCTCAAATAATTCCAAACAAAGTTTATATTAATACATTTATAGCACTTAGTGATGTTTTTAAAAATCAAAAAGAAATAAGTTTTAAATTTAGAGATGTTGCTCAATATATGGAGTTCGGTGGCAGTCTTAACCAAGAAACAACAGCTACTGGTATCAGAGCTAAGCGTTTCCCAATGTTGATGGAATCTTATATACAAAGTCCCCTGCTCGGTTGTTTCTATCAGGAATCTGAGTTTGGGCGGGGCTATTACCTTTACGGATACCATATTCATTGGGCAAATAAACTAACCACAACAGGTATTATTGGCACTTTATTTTTCTTATACATTTTATATACTTTTATTATAAAATCATTAAAATATTTCAATGAATCCTATAAATTCATTTTTTTAATTTTTGTTTCTTCCATTTTTGTTTATGGTATTTTCAAAACAATTGCAGGTAGAGAGTTTTGGTATTCATTTTTTATTTTATCAACAGGATTTTACTATTTACCATTATTAAAAAATAAAAAAAATGATGAGCAATATAATTTAAAAACAAATTAATCTTTATAAATTTACCTTTATTATAAAAATAATAATCAAATGAAAGACACTTATATTTTACTAATTACAGGTGGCACTGGCTCTTTCGGAAATGCTGTGTTGCGAAGGTTTCTCAATAATGAAGATATTCGTGAAATAAGAATATTTAGCCGTGATGAGAAAAAACAAGATGACATGCGGCGTTTTTATAATGATTCAAAAATTAAGTATTTTATTGGTAATGTTCGCGACTATTCATCAATAGAAGCTGCCATGCACGGTGTAGATTTGGTATTTCATGCAGCAGCATTAAAACAAGTACCTTCATGCGAGTTTTTCCCTATGGAAGCAGTAAGGACTAATGTGATGGGCTGTGAAAATGTTTTACGGGCTGCCATGTATAATAAAGTTAAGCATACTGTTGTTTTAAGCACTGATAAAGCTGTTTATCCTATTAATGCCATGGGTATAAGCAAAGCTCTAAGTGAAAAGGTTATGGTTGCTATGTCAAGAAATATTAACGGCACAAACTGCATTTTCAGTGGTACTCGCTATGGTAATGTCATGGCTTCAAGAGGTTCTGTTATTCCATTATTTATTGACCAAATAAAAAAGAATCAGCCATTAACAATAACCGACCCCAGTATGACTCGTTATATGATGAATCTGGATACTGCTGTTGATTTGGTTCTGTATGCTTTTGAAAATGGGAATAACGGGGATATTTTTGTTAAAAAATCTCCTGCATGTACCATCGAAATACTGGCAAAAGCTATTATTGAATTGTACAATTGTAACAGTGATATAAAAGTTATTGGTACAAGACATGGCGAAAAAAAATATGAATCTTTGCTCACTCGTGAAGAAATGACAAAAGCAGATGATATGGGAGAATATTTCAGAATTCCCGCTGATACCAGGGACCTCAATTATGGTAAATACTTTTCCGAAGGACAAACTGAAATTACCGATGTTTTAGATTACACTTCGGACAATACAAAGTTATTAGATATTGAAGAAACAAAGGAACTGCTCTTAACACTACCTGAAATCAGAAAAGATATACTTGGGGAAGATATTCATCATATTTTTGAACCTTAATTGTTTGGTTTCTCGCAGATATACGCAGATGATTGCAGAATTAAATCAGTGAAAATCTGCGAGAAATAATCCACGAGAAATATAAATTTCCCATGACTGAAAACGAAATCTCTTACATCATCCGTGGAGCCATATTCAATGTCTATAACAAAGTTGGTCCTGGCTTGCTTGAATCAGCATATGAAGCTGCGCTAGCATATGAACTCAAAAAAGAAGGAGTTAATGTACAAACACAAGTTGGATTGCCATTTACATACGAAGAAATCAACTTAGATATTGGCTACCGTCTTGACATCCTTGTTGAAAACAAAGTAATTATTGAAGTCAAATCAGTTGAATCATTAGCAGACGTTCATTACAAGCAACTGCTTACCTATCTGAAGCTATCAGACAAACGACTTGGTATCCTTGTCAACTTCAACACCAACGAAATAAACAAATCTATAAAACGAATCGTCAATAAACTTTAAAAAAAAGCTGCGATAATCTGCATATATCTGCGAGAAAATATCCGCGTATATCTGCGAGAAAATATCCGCGTATATCTGCGAGAAAATATCTCCGTATAT
>CAZVOS010000214.1:0-5685 GCA_964628845.1 uncultured Bacteroidales bacterium
TTCGACAGTCCGCCCCTCAACACTTTGTATGTTGACAAAAACCTCAAATATCATGGTCTTATTCAGGCCTATTCCCGCACCAACCGCATATTGAATGAGCAAAAGTCGCAGGGCAATATTGTTACATTCCGCGACCTCAAAAACGCCACAGATGAGGCCATAACGCTTTTCAGCAACAAAGAAGCCATTGAGGTTATTATTATGAAACCTTATGAGGAGTATGTCAGGAAGTTCAACGTGGCCTTCAGCATACTGCTCAAAATTGCCCCCGCTGTCGACAGCGTGAATGAACTTGAATCCGAAGATGACAAACTCGCTTTTATTAAGGCTTTTCGTGATTTAATGCGTATCAAGAACATCTTAAATTCCTTTTCTGATTTTAAGTGGGAGCACATCGCAATGGAAGAGCAGCTTTTCGAGGACTACAAAAGCAAGTACCTCGACCTGTACGATGAAATCAAAAGAAACAATGAAAAAGAAAAAGTGTCCATACTCGAAGATGTGGATTTTGAGCTGGAACTCATACACAGAGACGAAATAAATGTGGCCTACATTCTGATGCTTCTTGCCAAGTTAAAATCCAAAGTACAGGCACATTACGAACAGGCTGAAAAGGAAATATATAACCTGCTCAATACAGAGAGTATGCTGCGAAGCAAAAAAGAGCTGATAGAGCAGTTTATCCGAGAAAACCTGCCCGACATTGACGACACCGATGATATTCCCGAAATGTTTGAAAAGTTCTGGAGCGAAGCACAGCGAAACGCCTTTGAAGAAATGGTTAAAGAAGAAGAACTGTCGGCAGAGAAAACACAAACCCTTATCGAAGATTACCTGTACTCCGAAAGAGAACCCCTGCGGGATGAAATCCTTTCACTGCTTGCAGGCAAGCAACCCACCATCCTCGAACGTAAAAACACCGCCAACCGCATCCTCAAAAAGCTCCTGAACTTTGTTGATACGTTTATTAATGGGATGGCGGGGAAGTAGATAAATAATGGCGGATACAAAAAAGTTCTTGTCGGGATGCTCTGAACCAACTACTTATCAATTTTTAATAAGTTTCTGTATCATAATGCGACTTTTCCATTTTTTGATAGTTTTTTCTCTTTTTAATGCATCACTTTGATTGTCAAAAAGTTCATAATAAACTACCTCCCAATCGTTAACTGAGCCAGTAAAACCTTTGTGATTAGTATTATGCTTTCTTAATCTCTCGTCTAATTCATCAGCAGTAGAACCAATATAATAGCTGTCTTTTGTTTTACTGTATAGTATATATGTTTTGTACTTCATAAAGAGGCATATTGTATGCAAATAAAAAAAGGTTGCAACTTTAAACCGCTGTAACCTTTTGATTTTCAGGTGGGAGTTACTGTTCCGATAGCTATCGGAACGAACCAGTGACCCTCCCGACTTGAAGTCGGGATGCTCTGAACCAACTACTTATCAATTTTTAATAAGTTTCTGTATCATAATGCGACTTTTCCATTTTTTGATAGTTTTTTCTCTTTTTAATGCATCACTTTGATTGTCAAAAAGTTCATAATAAACTACCTCCCAATCGTTAACTGAGCCAGTAAAACCTTTGTGATTAGTATTATGCTTTCTTAATCTCTCGTCTAATTCATCAGCAGTAGAACCAATATAATAGCTGTCTTTTGTTTTACTGTATAGTATATATGTTTTGTACTTCATAAAGAGGCATATTGTATGCAAATAAAAAAAGGTTGCAACTTTAAACCGCTGTAACCTTTTGATTTTCAGGTGGGAGTTACTGGATTCGAACCAGTGACCCTCTGCTTGTAAGGCAGATGCTCTGAACCAACTGAGCTAAACTCCCTCTTTTTTGAGAGTGCAAATATAATTGTTTTTTTTAATCAAAATTATTTATTTAATAATTTTTTAAAATTAATTGTATATATATTTAGAAAATTATTATAAATTTGATGTTATTAATGATGGAGACCAGAGACCATTATACAAAAAACGGGGCGTATCCGAAAAGCCAAAAGAGTAGGGTTCTTAAATAGTTTTATGAAAAATATTAAAACAATTTTTTTCAGGTTAGCAATCATCTTATGTATTGCTGTCGTTGTGTCCTCATGCTTAACAACAAAAACAAGTGTTGGCCCTTATAAAGAAACACAGGGCGAAGAATATACTTATGCGAAAGCTAAGCAAATGTGGTTGTTCTGGGGTATATTTCCTTTAGGTCGTACTAATGTCAACACCCCTTCGGATGGTAATTGTGAGGTAATAACACGGTTTAAATTCAGCGATGTCCTTATAAGTGGCATAACAGGAGGTATTCTTACCTCATACTCTATTACCATAAAAGCAAAAAGGAAATAATTTTTTGGGTCTTAGAAATTACTCTTATCATTTTTTAATCCTGGTATAATTTTGTTTTACACCCAAAATTACAATTAATATAAGAATGCTTATTAAACTGATAAGCGTGATATAAAACCCTATAACCACACTGCTCTTTTCAAAGCGAAATCTTAATAGATGTTCTCCTTTTGGAACAGGAACGGATATTAAACTTTTGTTTGCTTTATATATTTTCTGCTCAACATTGTTTATGTAGGCATGCCAGCCGGTGTAATGGTTTTGTAAAAAAATAAGTATTTGGTTTTCAAACACTTTTACTGACAAGTCTATTTCAGTAGGCGTAAAGTTTTTAATATTTATCTCTCCTGGAGTAAAATGTTCACTTAAATGTGTTTTTAAGACAACATAATCATCATTTTCAAAAAAGATGGATGTGTTTTCTGCAGTATCATTAAGCTGAATACTATCGAGGGGTGCAATTGAGCCCGTTAAGAAAAAGGGCGGATTGCGAAGTATTTTTTCTAAATCACCATCATTCGTATTCTGAAAAGCAAAATAGTTTCTAAGTACCAGCGAAGTAAACCCTTCGTTGGATATTTGTTTGTGGAACAGCGTAAGGTTACGCCAGAAGGGACCATAGCTAAGCAGTGCATTGGTATTGTCGCATACATTTACATTCTTATCGGGTATGGGAAAACCTTTTACGAAATGTTCTTTATGATGTCTGTACACATCTTTTTGTTTTATTGTTGGATAAAAAACGGTATAAGGGGCATTCAACTGGCTTGCCAAAAACATCTCAAGAGGTATGAGCACACAAAGCAAAAAAATGATTTTATTTAATGATTTGATACAGAATAAAGCCGCTGCAAATAAGCATAGAACAATAATCTGAACAGCCGACTGAAAAACAATATGTTGTATTTGTTCAGTTAAGTTTGATTCTGTAAAAGCATGGTTTATAATAAATTGCTTTATTTCGAGATATCCCTGAAGCCGAGCATAAACTATTGAAAACAGAAAAACAAAAATGAATACAACAGATATGTAAATGATATGTTTTTTATATTTCGGGCTATTATCCAAAAAATGATTTAAACCATAGCCGGCACATACTATTAAACCAATGATTGTAAATAATCTGAAAACAGCCGGAAAGCGCACCATATTCATCAAAGGGATGTGGTGGTAAATAAATTTTCTGAATGGCAGCACATCTCCGAAAGCTATGAGCAATGAAAAAACAGACAGAATCAGAAAGAAAAAATAAGTTTTATTTTTAGGTGTAAAAAAGCTTAATAATAGAAACATTAATGTGATAATACCTAAGTAGCCATTAGTCATAGAGAGGTCTGTTGCAAAAAAATCGAGGTCTTTTATAACAGCATAAGGTAAAATGAGTGAGAGTAAACATTGAGGTGAAAAAGGATTGGAGAGTGCTGCACTAAGTTCAATACCTTTTGTACGGGTTATTTCAGGAGCCATATCCACATAAGAGAACAGAAGCACACAGCATAATAATAAACAGCTTACTATAAGCATTATGTTGTTCAGAACAAATTTTTTCAGTTCTCTGGTTCTTTTTTGAACTAATAAAACAATTAGATGAGATGCAAATAGAATAATGAGCAGGTAAATGGTAATAACAATATAGGTGGCATAACCACCTGAAGCGAGGAGAAAAAAGAAAAATGCCGTTTTTAATACATGTATGGGTTGTCCTTTGCCGATTAAATCAAAATAGCCCGACAAAACAAAGGGCACATAAACAGCGCCTACAATAAGTGTAAAATGCTGGGCGTTTCCAATAAAAAAACCCGAAAGCATATACGAAACACCTATCAAAAAACAGATTTTAAGCTGCAAACCTAGACTTTTACCCAAACAGAACATGCCTAAGCCAGCCAGAAAAATATGAAAAATAAACTCAAAAGAGAGAACATATATGTTATAGCCAAAAAAATATCCCAAAAACCAAACTGGAGGGTACCAGCTAGAGCCGCTCTGGATATCTGCAAAAAGAGGGTATCCGAGGTTCTGATAGGGATTCCATATAGGGAGCATCCCTTGTTGGAGGTGTTCGCCTACTATAAAACGCCAGGGATATGAGCAGTCAATCATATCATATTTAAGGCAATAATCCAGCAAAGAAACCTGCCAAAAAGAAAGAACTGCAATAATGAGCAGAGCCAGTATATAATATAATTCTCTTTTTTTGAGCATTTAGATAGGTAAACGTTGACGTACTGCTTCATAAGCTATTATGCCTGCAGCTACAGATGCATTCAATGATTCAATTTCACCAAGCAGAGGTATTTTGGTGCATATATCGGCTTTTGTGATTAATTCATTGGATATGCCATCCTCTTCGCTGCCCAGAATAATTGCTGAGGGTATTTTGAAATTGATGTTGTAGATGGTTTCGTTTGCTTTCTCGGTACAGCAAATTATTTGAAGCCCACTGTTTTTCAAGAATTTAATGGTATTTAACAAACTGGATTCCCTGCATATGTTTATTTTATGAATAGCTCCTGATGATGTTTTAACGGCATCTGCATTAATCTGGGCTGTGTTCTTTAAAGGAATTACAAGGGCGTGAATGCCTGCACATTCGGCAGTACGGGCAATGGCACCAAAATTACGTACATCGGTAATACGGTCTAAAATAAGGATTAGGGGTATTTCTCCTTTTTCAAAAATCATGGGTATAATGTTTTCAATAAGCTGATATTCAATGCCCGACATGAAGCATAAAACCCCTTGGTGATTTTTACTTGTGATGCGGTTTATTTTTTCGGCAGGTACAAACTGAAGTGGTATCTGGTGCAGATGTGCAAGCTTGATTAATTCTGTTACTGCAGCATTACGTATATCTTTCTGGATAAGAATTTTGTCAATTTCCTTTCCACTGTTTATGGCTTCTATAATAGAATGAATTCCAAAAACAACATCTGATTTTTTCATAGGTTAATTTATTGATATTTAAATTGTTATCTTCTCCAGTTGCTTACAGCATAATACCAGCTATCTCTGAAAATTTCCGATTTACTGAGCATATAATCGTTTTCAGAAAAAGGATTTTCAACTTTATAAAAATAGAAATTTAAGGATTTAAAATTAGTAGCATCGCCATATATCCAGTTTTCGTAAGTAGATGATTTATAAACAGTAGTAGGGGGGCCATATATGATATAAACCATACCTCTGTCTGTTTTCCATCCTTCGTGGTATGATGTAAAATATTTGTTGGCTTGTTTAACTCTTCCATAATAAGTTTTAACCAGTTGTCTTGCCCTGTCTGCATTCCCTGCCATATCGAGCCAGAAGTTATCAATAGCTTCTTTTTTA
>CAZVOS010000215.1:0-5685 GCA_964628845.1 uncultured Bacteroidales bacterium
GGGCCTCCCAGCTCAAACACAAATAAACAGCGACTACAGCGGTATTAATTCAAATGCATGGATGACAAAATTATCAGTTAACTATGACAACAACGCCGATGTTGTTTTGGTATCACCCTGCCTTGATTTTACCAACTTAACCCTGCCTATGTTATCAGAGTATCTTAATATTAAAACAGAAGCCAGCTATGATGCTTTGGTGTTGGAATCAAGTATTGATGGAGGAACTACCTGGGCTAAAGTTACTGGTGATGCTGGCTTTTACAACAACAACAGTGCTTTGGGCAATGTTGTACCACCTAAATGGAGTGGAACCAATAGCGGATGGACTAAATATGAAACATCATTACCAAACCTTGGCAATGAAGCTGATGTTAAACTGAGATTCCGTTTTCAAAGCGATGATTCAGGCGTAAGTGAAGGTGTCGCTATTGACGAAATTCGCATTTATGAACCCATCTCAAATGATGTGGGCGTAACTGCAGTTATTTCCCCAGTCAATAGCCCATGTGGTTCTATTAATGATACATTAAAGCTAGTTGTGCAAAATTATGGCTTCCAAAATCAGGATACCATTCCAGTTAAAATTCAGGTTCAAAAACCAGATGCTTCTGTGCTTAACTTCATTGACACATTATTTACAGATATCAACTTTAATGAAAAAGATACCCTCATCTCTTTTGCATTAAATACAACACAATCAGGTGTTTATAACATTATTGCGTATACTGAACTTACAACCGACCTCGATAACTCTAATGATACAACTCAATACAGTTTTACTGTTACTATTCCTGATGGTATCCCATATGTTCAGAATTTTGATGGCACGGTTACCGGATGGCAACACGACATGACTATTAATACAGGTCATGGCAATACATCTAAAGTTATTTATGAAAACCTTTGGAGCAGTAATAAAGTTGCTTATGCACAATCACCTAAAATAGGAACTGTTACATCAGGCGATTATCTGTTGTTCGATTACCGTATTGTTGACTATAATAACCCATGGCCAGGTGCAGTAATTGGAGCAGGGGATACCATTAAAATTTTGGTTTCTGCCGATTGTGGAGCTACATACGATATTTTAGATACTATTTACGATAATAATCATGTTACTTCTAACTTGATGCTAACAAAACAGTACCTGCTTGATGATTATATCGGCAGTGATATTATTGTCCGTTTCGAACTCCAGCGACAACTCGCAGGCGATTATTTTGTTGATATTGATAATTTTATAATCAGCTCTGTCCCTGTGGTTGATTTAGGTGATGATACTCTTATCTGTAGTGGTTTAAATGTAATGTTAGATGCAGGAAATACATCCCCTTATACTTTATACGACTGGAAAACCATTAATAATCCCAATACAATAGCTACCACACAAACCATTACAGTTGATTCTGCTGCCACTTATATTGTTGTTGTAGATAATGGTTTTGGAATGACTGCGAGCGATACCGTAGTAGTGGGTGTTAAACAAACTCCTGATATTTATCTTGGACCCGATTTATTGATATGTAATAATGATACTGTTACTATTGATGCCGGATTAGAAACAACTACTATTTACAGCGAAGAACTAAGAGGTGTTTTACCAACTAACTGGACTATGAACAACCAAGCAGGTCTAGTAATTGAACAAACTGGAAGCGGTGGTTATCTCTTATTAGACGATGCAGGCGATTGGGTTGTTACAGAAGCTTATGACCTGACCGGCTTACCAAGTGTTAAACTTATGGTTGATATTGCCAGTTATGGCTCTGGTGGTTCTCATAATTTAATGATTATTGATGTGTCGAATGATAATGGTGTTACTTGGAATGCTCAATTTCCCTTAGTAACAGACACAACTACAGGCACAACTTACGTAACTCAAGGTCCTTTTGTTATTACTGCAACCGGCTCTCAGGTTAAATTCCGCTTCAAAAGACCTGCACCAACCGGCAGAGGCGTCCGCTTCAGGGATTTTAAAATCACTTCTTCTGCCCCTTATGCTAGCTATAATTGGTCAACAGGTGAATCAACCCAAGCTATTGATGTACATACTAATGGTACTTATTCCTGCGAAGTCTTATCTGCTAATGGATGCTCCGCATCAGATACCATTGAAATAAACTTCTTTCCCGTTGTTCCTATAAACTTTGGCTTAGATACTGCCATTTGCGTTGGCGATATATTAGTCCTTGATGCTGGCTCGTCATTTACCAGTTATTTGTGGAACGATAACACAACACTGCAAACTTTAAATGTTACTAATGCAGGCACCTTCTGGGTTGTTGCAGAAGATAATAACGGCTGTACAAGTACAGATACAATTTCTGTAATTATTAGTCCTCTCCCCATCGCTGATCTAGGACCCGATACAAGTTATTGTGCCAATGGAAGTATTACTCTAGATGCAGGTGCTGGAATTAATTATAGTTATATATGGAAAAAACTGGGCAATCCCGCAACTATTGGAACCCTTCAAACACTAGTTGTAAATTCAGTTGGAACCTATTATGTGGTTGTTGATAATGGTTGTACTGCCACTGCAACTGATACCATCGAAATTACTGAACGCCAAGTTCCAGTTGTTGACCTCGGCCCAGATATCAATATATGCCCCCAAACACAAACAATACTAGATGCAGGAACTCATGAATCCTATCTGTGGAGTACTGGCGATAATACCTATCAGATTGCCATCACTTTACCAGATGTTTATATGGTTACAGTTACTGCTGCTAATGGCTGTACAAACTCAGACACTATTATTGTGGGATTATTCTCCCCTGCAATACCACCTGTTTTGGGTAATGATACAACTATCTGTGTTTATGACCAAATTACACTCAACGCTGGTGCAAATTATTCATCATATACATGGTTTGATATTACAACTAATCAAACAACAACTATTGATGGCTCTGTATATGGATTGGGTGTTGTTGATGCTTTTGTCGTTGTTACTGATGTCAATGGGTGTTCTGCTACCGATACTATATACATAACTGTTGACCCATGTACCGGATTTGAACAATTTATTTCTGATAATATATTAATTTACCCCAATCCATCAAATGGGAAAATCTTTATTGAATTCGGAAATAATTATGAAAACACATGCGATTTAGTTGTTTATAATTCCCATGGTCAGCTAGTCTTATCTGAAAAACTTATTAACATTAATAATCAGAGCTCCTTCGAATTGAATTTGACAAAACATGCACATGGAATTTATTACATCAAATTAATCTCTAGTGATAAAGTGAACTACAGAATGATAATTCTAAATTAATATAATATTTTTAAATTATCCAAGAGGTTGTCTATAATAGGGCAACCTCTTTTTTTTTACTTATGAAAAAAAATTAACGTTAAACAAGTAAATTTTGTGTTTATTATTAAATCAGTTTGTTTTTTATTTTTTATATTTACAAAATAAAAGAAATAATATTATAATTATGGAATTAATAAATATTACAAAACATTACGTCTTTGTGCTTATTTTAACTGTAAGTCTTCTGTTTAATGTGCCATTATTTGCACAGCCCAATTACGATGCAGGCATAACTGCTGTAAGCAATCCGCCTGCTTTGGTGGGTTCAAATACACATGATGTTAAGGTGAGTTTAAAAAACTTCAGCACTTTTAATTTAACATCAGTAAATATTAACTGGGAGGTTAATGGCTCTATCCAGCCGGTTCATAACTGGAATGGCAATCTGACCCAAAATGCCACACAAAATAACATAATTATTGGTTCATATAATTTTGTTTCAGGACAATATCTGATTAAAGCATGGACAACAGACCCAAACGGTGGAAATGATATTAATAATACCAATGATACTTCTTCTGTATTGATTGATGTCTGTCAGCCATTACAGGGAACTTATACTGTAGGAGGGCTGGGAGCTGATTTTAATTCGTTTACCGAAGCTTTTGACAGATTACACACCTGTGGCATTTCAGACAATGTAATCCTTGATATTACACCCGCCACCTATACAGAGCAAATAGTTATACAAAATATCAATGGTGCTGATGCTTCAAGTACTATTACAATTAAAGGCAATAATGCCACGTTAACTTTTGCACCTACTGTGAACGATAAACGCTATGTGATACTAATGAATGGCACAAAATTTCTTACCATTGACAGTCTTAAGATTAATGTACCTAATAATGCCACTTATGGTTGGAATGTTTTATTTACAAATGCCTGCGAAAATATCACACTTAAAAATTGTTCTATAAGCACCCATTCTTCATCTGCTACAACTAATTACGCATGTATTATTGCCTCAGCTAGTATGACTTCCCCTTTTACAGAGGGACACAACATAAAAAAATTAAATCTTATAAACAATTATTTTTCAGGGGGCTATTTTGGTCTAAGGTTGAATGGCGAAAATTCTAATAAAATTGACAGTTTGCTTATTTCACAATGTTCTTTTTCTAATAATTATTATCATGGTATTTTTCTAAGTTATGCCGATAAGCCCGTATTGACTAATAATACAATTGATATACGAAGCACAGGAGCATTTACAAATTTTGGCTCAGGAGTTACAATTGAAAACACATCGGCTAAGATAACATTTGAGAAGAATAGAATCATCAATGCAGGTCAGTATGGTTTGTTTTTAAAAAATTGTGATGCAGGAACAGAAAGAAGTTCTGTAATTAATAATATGATAGGAGCGGGATTCAGAAATACAAATGCCAGTGGTATTTATTTGGAATCTGTTGATAAGGCAGATGTCTATTTCAACAGTATTAATGTAAATACGGCATCTTCGAGAGGTATTAATGTTACTGCCAATACCTCATCTTTAAATGTAAAAAATAATTCATTTGGCTATACTGGAATGGGGAGTGGTTTCAGCATTTATTATGCTTCTTCAGCGTCTTTAATATCTCACGATTATAATAATTACTTTAACAACGGCAATTTGTTCGTTTACTATGGCGACACCATATCCAGTATCACGGCATTAAGAGCTCTTAATGTACCTGCAAATAATGACTCCCATTCAAGAATTGGTAATCCCTATTATATTGGCTCAACAAACTTACATTCGGATGGTATCCAATTGTATCAGAGAGCTACTGAAATACCCTCAATAACTGAAGATATTGATGGTGATTTAAGACCCGCTTTGCCCTGTATAGGAGCCGACGAATATATGCCCGCACTTAACGACCTTGCTGTTGTTGAATGGGTCTCTCCAAAAACAGCTTGTGCCCTATCCAATGCAGAAGAAATAGTCGTTAAAATATTAAATTATGGAGGTAATCCCCAGTCCAATTTCCCTATAGTTGCTTCAATTGATGCAGGAGTAAGTTTTATTGGCCCCGAAATAGTACCCGATATAATTCAACCAGGTGATACCTTAACCTATACTTTTACTAACAAAGTCAATTTGAGCGTACCAGGAACTTATTACTCCGGTGCTGTTGTTTTACTTCCTGGAGACGAAGACCACTCTAATGATACCATAATTGATATTATTGAATCTGTCCCGTTTATTAATACCTATCCTTATAAAGAAGTCTTCGACTGGTACAGCGGATGGGTGCCTTATGCACTCTCTGGAAATAACCAGTGGGAAGTGGGTATGCCTAATCAATCTGTTATTAATTCTGCTTTCAGTGGTATGAATATGAGGGCATATATGACAAAATTAA
>CAZVOS010000216.1:0-5682 GCA_964628845.1 uncultured Bacteroidales bacterium
AATTACCGTTACAGGGTCGGTGCTGCCTTGCTCGACCTGGGCGCTATACATTTCAGCAATGGGCGTACCTATCATGTAAACTCATACGAAGAAGCTGTCAATGCCAACGGCAATACAGTGGGCAGCATATACGATATTGGCAGCACAACAGGTGGCATGGTACAGCGTAACAAACTTACATTTGTGCTTCCCACAGCGCTGAGCGTTCAATTCGACTACAATATAAACGATATGTTTTATCTGGGCAGCCACTTTGTTCAGGGAGTGCGTTATACAGGCTGTCAGGTGCGTCGTCCCGGGGTGCTGGCATTTATACCCCGTTATGAGCGCCGGCGTTTTGAAATATCGGCACCTATTTCGCTCTACGACTGGCGTATGCCGCGTATTGGCTTACACATGCGCCTGTTTAACGTGTCCTTTGGTGTTGAAAAATCGGGCTGGCTTTTTAAGTTTCAGAATTTCAAAGCTGTTGACGGTTATATTGCCATCAAATACAGCATTGGTAAAAAAGAACTGACTAAGCCGATGTTTTAGGTTATTTTATGGAATTAGTACTGATGCGTTAATTTTATTTTGAAAATCAGTAATGTCCGATAAAAAATTACAAACTTTATTTTTATAATATTTCGGTACGCTGTACCTAAATATTCTTGATTTGATATTTTTTTACAAATAATAATAGAATGAATCATTTTTTATAGAACAACCCATAGGGGCAAAATATCTATATTTAATTGAATAGTTCATACTTTTAAATTTTTCATAAATTTTTTATCGGACAACAGTGATTTTTATATTGATATTGGTGCCCTACGGGCAAATTAAATTTTATAAAAATTAAATTACACAAAATCATGACTTTGCATGGGTATTTTTCTTAATATTGATGTTTTTTTCTGCCATAAATTTAATATCAAATGAACAGCAACAAAGCCATTGGCTTCGACAACGAAAAATATCTTAAAGAACAGACAGCCGCCATTCTCGAAAGGGTGGCCATGTTTAATGACAAATTATACCTTGAATTCGGAGGTAAAATCTTGTACGATTATCATGCGGCGCGGGTATTGCCTGGTTTTGACCCCAATGTAAAAATGCGACTTCTGCAACTGCTTAAGGATAAGATTGATGTGATTATCTGCATACATGCAGGCGACATAGAGCGTAATAAAATAAGGGCCGATTTTGGCATCACTTACGATGTGGATGCCCTGAAAAATATCGATGACCTCAAATCGTTCGGCATCAATGTAACGGCTGTTGTTATTACCCGTTACCAGAAACAGCCGGCAGCCAAAACTTTCAAAAACAAGCTTGAATTAAGGGGTATAAAGGTGTATCTGCACTACCCCACCAAGGGCTATCCCACCGATATTGAACAAATTGTGAGCGACGAGGGCTATGGCGCCAACACCTATATCAAAACCACCAAACCTATAGTAGTGGTTACCGGTCCCGGCCCAGGCAGCGGTAAACTAGGCACTTGCCTGTGTAATTTGTATCACGAATACAGAAACGGTATTAAGGCAGGTTATGCCAAATTTGAAACTTTCCCCATCTGGGACCTGCCCCTCAATCATAAAGTCAATATTGCTTACGAAGCCGCTACTGCAGATTTGAGAGATGAAAACCTTATCGACACACACCATTTAGAAGCGTATAATAAAGAGGTGGTTAACTATAACCGCGATATCGAAGCATTTCACTTGTTAAAAAAGATACTTGATAAAATCACAGGAGAATCCATGTACAAATCCCCTACCGACATGGGTGTGAACCGTGCCAGTGCAGGTATTGTGAACGATAAGCTGATACAGGAAGCGGGCTATCAGGAAGTTATCAGAAGGTATTTACGTTGTGCTGTAGAATATGCAATGGGCTTGACAGAAAAATGTACTTTAGAAAGGGTTATGGAAATCATGCAGAAAATTGACGCTAAGGAGGCAGACAGAAAAGTGGTTTTACCTGCGAGAGAAGCAGCCCTGCAGGCCGAGAGCAAAGGTAAGGGCAACGAAGGTTTCTACTGCGGCTCTGCTATAGAACTGCGAGACGGCACAATAATTACAGGAAAGAATTCCTCTCTGCTGCATGCCTCCTCAAGCTTGATACTTAATGCTACAAAACATCTGGCAGGCCTGCCCGACCACATGTGCCTCATCCCGCAAAGCATCATCGATTCCGTAACACATCTAAAAAAAGATGTATTAAACAATAAGGAAGCCAGTCTTGATGTGGAAGAGACTCTTATTGTGTTGGCTATCAGCGCCTTATCGAACCCTGTTGCCCAGATGGCTTTACTAAACCTGAAAAACTTGTGCGGTTGCGAGGTACACTCCACTCACATACCTACACCTGGCGACGAAGCAGGTTTTCGCAAACTTATGGTAAATGTTACCTGCGACCCTGTTTTTTCAAGTAAAAGGTTGTATATCAATGACTAATACCGGATGGAAACGTATTTACCCCTTTAAGTTTTTTATCTGTTCTTCTATCACTTTAATTTTGGCTTCAGCATCCGTTTTCTTTTTATTTTCCATTTCAACCACTTTTTGAGGGGCGTGAGCAACAAAGTTATTGTTGCTTAATTTTTTTTGTACCGATTCAAGAAACCCCTTAGTATAGTCAAGTTCTGTAGTTAATTTATTAATTTCTGCTTCTTTGTCAATTTCAAGAGAAAGAGGAATATAAAACTCTGTATTGCGTACCACAAAACTGATGGCATTAAGGGGTTTTTCATTAACATATTCTATATCAGAAATATGGCATAAGTGAGCTACAACGGTATCAAAAGTATTATCTGGCTTTTCATTGTAATTTTTCTTTATACACAGCTTAATGGGATCTTTTTGGGCAATATTTTTATCTTTACGCAGACTTCTTATTTCAGTTATTATTTGTTCCACATATTCGAAATGTTCAATGATAGAATTGTCGTATGTTTGCTGCTCTGTCCATTTTTCTAAAGATATGGATGAGTTGTTTCCTGCATGGAGAAGTGACCACAATTCTTCGGTAATAAAAGGCATAAAAGGGTGAAGGATTTTTAGCATTTCTTTAAAATATGCTTTAGCTTCTTTTATTGTTGTTGCATCAACAGGTTTTTGATAGGAGGGCTTTATCATTTCGAGGTAGCACGAGCTATAATCATCGCGTATAAGCTTATAAAGCAACATCAAAGCTTCAGAGAGGCGGTATTTGTTTAAATGGTCGTTAAGTAATTCGAGTGATTTATTAAATACAGCATCGAACCATTTGCGTGCTACCTGAGCCGTTTGTGGTTGTTCAAGAGTGCTGTCGATCTCCCAGCCGTTTATCAAGCGGTAAGCATTCCATATCTTATTGCAAAAATTGCGTCCCTGTTCACATAAGGAATTGTCATAGAGCAAATCGTTACCTGCTGCTGAACACAGTAACATGCCCATCCTGACACCATCAGCACCATATATATCAATCAGCTCTAAGGGGTCAGGTGAATTGTTGAGTGATTTCGACATCTTACGCCCCTGTTTATCTCTTACTATGCCAGTGAGATATACATTTTTAAAAGGAATCTCTCCTCTGAACTCAATTCCAGCCATAATCATACGGGCTACCCAGAAGAACAGAATTTCGGGAGCAGTAATCAAGTCATCAGTAGGATAAAAATATTTAATATCTTTATTATCAGGGTGTCTGATGCCATCAAAAACACTTATTGGCCATAACCATGAAGAGAACCACGTGTCAAGTACATCTTCGTCCTGTCTTAAATCTTCAATATTTAAGTTTTTAAATTCTTCATATTTTTTTCTGGCAATTTCTAATGCTTCAATAGCTGTTTTGGCAACAACGTAATCGCCGTTAGGGAGATAGTATGCAGGTATGCGATGTCCCCACCACAATTGGCGTGATATACACCAGTCCCTTACATTTTCCATCCAGTATTTGTATGTATTTTTAAAGCGTGGGGGATGAAATTTAACCGTATCATTCATAACCACTTCGAGGGCTGGTTTTGCCATTTCTTCCATTTTACAGAACCATTGCATAGAGAGTTTTGGCTCTATAACCTCATCTGTTCTTTCAGAAAAGCCCACTTTATTGACAATTTCTTCAGTTTTAAGAAGATGTCCTTTTACTTCTAAGCATTTAAGAATTTTATCTCTAACAATAAATCTGTCTTCACCTATAAAAATCAGTGCTTTTTCATTGAGTGTGCCATCATCATTAAAAATGTCAATACTTTCAAGATGGTGCTTAATACCCAGATTGTAATCATTGATATCGTGGGCTGGAGTTACTTTTAATGCACCTGTACCAAATTCCATTTCCACATAATCATCGGCAATTATTTTTACAGCCCTTTTAATCAGAGGTACAAGAAGTTTTTTGCCAATAAATTTTTTATACCTTTCATCTTTAGGATTGACACAAACTGCTGTATCGCCCAGTATGGTTTCGGGACGGGTAGTGGCAATAGTGATGTAACGGCTGTCATCATCTTCGAAAAAATACTTCAGGTAATAAAATTTCGATTGTACTTCTTTATAAATAACTTCTTCGTCTGAGACTGCTGTTAGTGCTTTGGGGTCCCAGTTGACCATACGCACCCCCCGATAAATAAGACCTTTATTGAATAAATGTATAAACACATCAATGACCGATTCGGACAAGTCCTTATCCATAGTAAATTTGGTTCTGTCCCAGTCGCATGAAGCACCCAGCTTTTTAAGCTGTTCGAGAATGATGCCGCCATGTTTTTCTTTCCATTTCCATGCATGTTCTAAGAATTGCTCTCTTGTTAATGATTTTTTATCTATATTTTGTTCTTTTAACTTAGCCACTACCTTTGCTTCAGTGGCAATAGATGCATGGTCGGTACCTGGCACCCAGCAGGCATTTTTGCCAAGCATGCGTGCCCTGCGTACCATAATATCCTGTATGGTATTGTTGAGCATGTGACCCATATGGAGAATGCCTGTTACATTAGGAGGAGGGATAACAATGCAATAAGGTTCGCTTTTGTCAGGTTCCGATTTGAATATTTTTTGCTCCAGCCAAAAGCTGTACCATTTATCTTCTACTTGCTTTGGGTCGTATTTTGAAGGGATTTCCATAGATAATATTTTAAAGAAAAATAAAATGCAAATTTACACTTTTAAATTATATCCGTATTAATAGAATAAGATAAGAATTTTTGGTAAAAACAATTTTTGAAATAATTCGGCTTAGATATTTTTATAGTAATGTCCGATAAAAAATTAAAACTATATTTATATAATATTTCGGTACGCTGTACCTTAATATTCTTGATTTAATATTTTTTTTACAAATATAACGGGACGCTGTCCCTAATACCGACTTGCTATCAAGTTACTTAATATAATTCACTTCGTTCTTATATTAAGATTGATAGTCAGTCGGTATAAACCAAACCAGCTAACAATTTCAATTTCATTTTTCTTGTTAGCGGTTTGGTATAAGGAGTTTATAATTAAAAAAAAAATCACTACTGACCGACTAAATTTTTAAACGGTAAAAAATATTTTCATTTACATTATCTGTTAAAATTTAAAGTTTTAATTTTGCAGGCAAAATAGAAACATACTTTTTTCTTAAAAAAAATATAATGGCTGATACACATTCAAACGAAAAACTATTCCCTGAATTTCCAGCAGTAAGCACCGAAGTTTGGGAGGCACT
>CAZVOS010000217.1:0-5663 GCA_964628845.1 uncultured Bacteroidales bacterium
AATCTGCTTAAAGAAAACAAATATCTTGATAACACCATCAAAAAGAATTATGAAGGCACTTCGAATATGAGCATGCAATTATTGCAGAAATTTCTGAACAAGCATAATTCCGACAGGGATATTTATCATGATTTGATGCCTTATAAAGTGAGGGAAATATTATTGGTTGCCAATTTGTATGATGCTTATAGTATTGAGAGGGAAGGCCGTTTTTTTGAACAGGTTACAGGCGAATATTATCAGCTTAATCTGTCATCAGCGCCCCGTATAACAGGTGTTTCTACTCCTGATGAAGCTCTTGAAAAGTTGCAATTCAAGCACTATGATTTAGTGATTGTAATGTTGGGCGTTGATAAGAAATCCCCTATTGAACTTAGTCAGGTAATTAAGCAGATATACCCAAATATCCCAATATTTCTTTTATTAAATAACAACAGTGATATTTCGATGTTCGAGGATGGAAACAAGAAAATCTCTCATATAGATAAGATGTTTGTGTGGAATGGTGATTCAAAAGTATTTCTGGCGATGGTAAAATATCTGGAGGATATGTTGAATGTTGAGAATGATGTTGAGATTGGTTTGGTAAGGGTTATATTACTTGTGGAAGATTCTGCAAAATATTATTCGCGTTATTTACCTATTTTGTATTATATTGTGATTGAGCAGACACAAAGGTTGATAGAGGAAGTTAATACCAAAGATGAGTTGTACAAGTTATTACGTATGCGTGTAAGACCTAAAATCTTGTTGGCATCTACATTTGAGGAAGCCATTAATGTTTTTAACAGATACAGGGATAATTTACTCTGTGTTATTTCCGATGTGAAATTTGAAAGAAACGGTACTATGGATGATAAGGCAGGATTGAAACTCATCAGTTATGTAAAGAGCCAGATAAGTGATTTACCTACACTTTTACAATCGTCTGAAAGGGAGAATGCTGATGCTGCGTTTAAAATACGCTCAACATTTATTGATAAAAATTCCGATACATTAAAGCAGGATTTGATGAGCTTTATTACTTATTATCTGGGTTTTGGTAATTTTGTTTACCGCGATGAGCATGGCAGGAAAGAGATAGCCATTGCATCTAATATGAATGAATTTGAGAGATTATTAAAAATAATTCCTGATAAAACATTAGAGTATCATGCAAGGCGTAATCATTTCTCTAACTGGATAATGGCAAGGGGAGAGATACAACTGGCAAAAAAACTTAAGCCGGTAAAGGTTGATGATTTTAAGACTATTGATGACTTAAGAACTTTTATTGGAGAAACCATACAAAAGTACAGGAATGAAAAAAACAAAGGTAAAGTAGTTAATTTTGATGAAAGTGCCATATTGGATGAAACAACCATTGTTAGTATGGCTACTGGCTCTTTAGGAGGTAAGGGAAGGGGTTTGTCGTTCATAAGTACTCTTATATACAATTTTAATTTCTCTGAAATACTACCTAATATAAAAATTTGTACACCTACTACATCTATTATTGGGACTGATGAATTTGAGAATTTTATGGAGAGTAATAAATTGCACGAATTGGTTTATAATGAAATGGATTATGAAAAGGTGAAAGTTCTATTTATAAATTCTACATTGTCAGTTTCGTTGATGCGAAAGTTAAGAAGATATTTAAAGATAGTTGAAAAACCATTGGCAGTAAGGTCTTCCAGTTTATTTGAGGATTCTTTGATGCAGCCCTTCGCAGGGATATTCGATACCTATCTACTGCCAAATAACCATCCTGATTTTGAAGTTCGGCTGGAACAACTTGTAACTGCCATAAAGCTGGTTTTTGCTTCAATATTTTCACCTACAGCACGGGGTTATTTTCAGGCGGTTAATTATAAAATTGAAGAAGAGAAAATGGCCGTGATTATTCAGGAAGTTGTTGGAAATCAGTTTGAAAATGCATATTATCCGCATATCAGTGGAGTGGCTCAATCGTATAATTTTTATCCATTTTCGCATATGAAACCTGAAGAAGGTTTTGCAGTAACGGCTGTTGGTTTGGGAAAATATGTTGTTGAAGGGGAAAAGACTTACCGTTTTTCACCTAAATATCCTGATTTAGAAATTAATGCTCCTGCAGACCAGTTGAAAAATTCGCAGGTGCATTTTTATGCTGTAGATATGCGAAAACAAGATATCAATTTGCTAGAAGGTGAAGATGCAGGTTTGATTAAACTGGATATATATGATGCTGAAATGCACGAAACATTAAAACACTGTGCCTCCGTTTATGACCCCAACAACGATAGGATAGTTGCTGGTTTATCAACTCAAGGTCCACGAATTATCAATTTTGCCAATATTTTAAAGTATGAATATATTCCTTTAGCCAAAACCCTACAAATTGTTCTTGATGTTGTAAAAGAAGCTATGGGCTCGCCTGTTGAAATAGAATTTGCCGTTGATTTAAATCTGGACAAGAATTACCGTGCTTCGTTTTATTTATTGCAGATTAAACCTTTGATAGGTCAATCGAAGAATTACGAAATTGACACCAAGAAGCTTGATATGAATAAAATATTTCTATATACGGAAAAAGGTATGGGTAATGGCAGAAATGATAGTATCTTTGATTTGATATATGTTAAAAATGAAGTCTTTGACAAAACAAAAACAATTGAAATGGCTCAGGAGATAGATACACTTAATTCTGAAATGATACAGCAAGGAAGAAAATATCTGCTTATCGGGCCTGGCAGATGGGGGACAAGAGACAGATTTATTGGCATACCTGTAAACTGGACTCAGATTTCAAATGCTCAGGTTATCGTAGAAACGAGTCTAGAGGATTATCCTTTGGATGGTTCCTTAGGGTCTCATTTTTTTCATAATGTGACATCCATGAATGTGGGTTATTTTTCAATTATTCATACATCCCCGACAGATTATATAAAATGGGAATTGATAAAAGGTTTTAATGTTGTTAAAGAAACCAAATATTTCCGTCATATTAAGATGGAAAATCCATTTGAAATATTAATGGATGGCAAAAAAAGAATAGCAGTAATTTCTATTTAATTACTAAATAATAATTGATGAATACATTAGAAGAAATTAATAAATTTGATTTTACCGAAACCTCTTTTAAGTACTTGATGCAGAAGCGTATCAGGAATGTTCTAATCATATGCAGCAAATATGATTTTTTTATGCTCGAAGAGGATGGACGTATTGATGAACAGATATTCAATGAATATGTTTCTCTCAATTTACGTTATCCCCCAGTATTTATACAGGCGTCTACTTGGTTGGAAGTGTCAAAGATTCTGAAGGAGCAGCAAATTGACCTGATTATTAATATGTTAAGTGCAGGAAATATAGACCCTTTTGAATTATCGCGTAAGATTAAAAATCATTTTCCTCAAAAACCCATTGTAGTGCTTACTCCCTTTTCGAGGGAAATATTGATGCGTTTGCACAAAGAAGATTTAAGTGCTATAGATTATGTCTTTTCGTGGCTTGGACATGCTGATATATTACTGGCCATAATAAAACTTATAGAGGATAAGATGAATGTAGAACATGATGTTTTGGAAGTAGGTGCTCAGACTATTATTCTCGTTGAGGATAACATCAGGTTTTATTCGAGTTATATGCCAATTATTTATAAAATTCTTTTCCGCCAGTCGAAAGAACTTATGACAGAGGGATTGAATGAGCACCAGATGATGCTCAGGATGAGAGGTCGCCCCAAAATATTATTAGCAACTAATTATGAAATGGCGTATGGATTTTATAAGAAGTATAAGAATAATTTACTTGGAGTGATATCAGATATCAGTTATAAGAAGGAAGGTCAATTAGATACAGAAGCAGGCATCAAATTATGTCAGGATATTAAAAGTGAAGATGACAGAATCACTTTTCTATTGCAGTCGTCGGATACTAAATACGAAGAAGTAGCCCGTGAGTTGAATGTGGGCTTTATCAATAAACATTCAAAAACATTACTTCAGGATTTAAAGAATTTTATTATTGAGTATTTTTGTTTTGGTGATTTTATTTTTCGCATGCCTGGTAGTTTACAGGAAATAACAAGGGCTTCGGATTTACATTCATTACAGAATAAAATATTTACTATTTCAGATGAATCATTAGAATACCATATTAAAAGAAATGATTTTTCCAAATGGCTTACTGCACGTGCACTTTTTCCTTTAGCAGAGCTGTTTAAACCTGTAACTTATGATAATTTTAAAACCCTGGCTGAAGTGCGTGAGTATCTTTTTGATGCCATCGAACATTACAGATTGTTGAAGGGCAGGGGGGTTATTGGGAAGTTTGAAAAAAGTAAGTTCAATAAATACATTGTTTTTTCTCGCATAGGAGAGGGCTCGATAGGAGGTAAGGCCAGAGGGCTTGCTTTTCTTAATACAATCATCAAAGAGAATAAACTTTTTAACAAATACCCTAATACCATTCTAACTATTCCGAAAACTGTTGTTTTAAGTACAGATGTTTTTGATGAGTTTATGGATACCAATAATTTGTACCATATAGCATTATCGAACCTGAGCGACCAGGAAATTATGAATCATTTCATAAATGCACGTTTGCCTTTCCGTATTCATGAGGATTTATTGTCATTTTTATCTGTTGTTAAAAATCCTATTGCAGTACGTTCTTCCAGTTTGCTTGAAGATTCACATTATCAGCCCTTTGCAGGGGTTTATTCTACATATATGATTCCTAAACTGGCTAATGATATCAGGAGGCAGGTTGAAATACTCTCTATTGCCATTAAAGGTGTTTATGCATCTGTTTTTTATAAAACAAGTAAATCGTATATGGCGGCCACACAAAATTTAATAGACGAAGAAAAGATGTCAATAGTCCTACAAGAAATTTGTGGAACGCAATATGGTACTAGATTTTATCCTACACTGTCAGGTGTAGCCCGTTCTGTAAATTTTTATCCCATAGGCCAGGAAAAACCTGAAGAAGGTACGGTTAATATCGCATTTGGCTTAGGTAAACTTATTGTTGAAGGTGGCACTACTTTAAGATTTAATCCGAAATATCCAAAAAATGTTTTACAGTTGTCTACCCCTGAGATGGCTTTAAGAGATACACAGAAAAAATTTCTTGCACTTGATTTAGACCCTGAAAGTTTTAAGGCCTCAACAGATGAAGCTATAAACCTTGTAGAACTAAAAATTAAAGATGCCGAACAGGATACTTGTTTTAAATATGTAGCATCAACTTACGATTATCACAGTAATATTGTCCGCGATGGTATATATGAGGAAGGTAAAAAAATTATCACTTTCGCCAATATCCTTAAAAGTGAGACTTTCCCTATCGCTCAGGTTCTTGATGAATTCTTAGAAATTAGCAAGAAAGAAATGAATAATCATGTTGAAATTGAATTTGCAGTTAATATTAATCCGAAAGACAATATTGCATATTTTAATTTATTACAGATAAGGCCTGTGGTTCAAAATCTGGAGGTAGCCAATATCAGTCTGGATAAAATTAAAAAAGAAGACACGCTTGTCTTTTCTACATCAGCTTTAGGTAATGGAGTAATTAAGGATGTTTGTGATATCATATACGTTAAACCGGGTGCTTTTGATGCGGCCAAAAATCCTGACATAGCATTGATGATTGAAAAAATAAATGAAGAATTTCTTAATAAAAACAGA
>CAZVOS010000218.1:0-5631 GCA_964628845.1 uncultured Bacteroidales bacterium
TAAAGTTTTCAAAATTTTTAATTATTGTTGTGTTTTTATTTCGTAACTTTATACTTTCTATGTTTTATTACCCAAACAATTTTCTTAAAAAGTGCGGTGTCAGCACTTTAAATTCCGACAAAAATTTGATGAAAAATTTTACAATCAGCATTATTTTAATGTTGGCTTTTGCCATTCATACACATGCACAAATTCCCAACAATGGATTTGAAAACTGGACTACAATTGGCAGTTATGAAAACCCTACAGATTGGGCGACAATGAATGCATATTGTTCCGGACCTTTCTATTCGGCCACAAAATCAACAGACCATTACCCTGTTTCTGTGGGTAATTACTCTATTAGGGTTGAAAATAACACTTCTCTTACACAATTTACTGGTGGCTATGGAATGGTTATAACTGACACTATGGCTTATCCTTTTCAGCCAGCATTTCCAATAAGTGGTCATCCATTAAAGCTTTGCGGATATTATAAGTACAACGCCTTTAACAATGACACAATGTTTATTAAGATTTTAGTTTTTAATAATGGCGTAATGATTTTTGATGAAGATACTACAGCAGCTAACACTTCGGAATGGAGCCCTTTCAGTATCACTTTCCCATCATACACTACAGCTGATAGTGCAACAATTATTTTTTCGGCTTTTTATCCAAGCAATCAATTAGACGGACCCAATGGCAACTCTGTGCTTTATGTAGATAATTTGAGTTTTGATAATCTTATTTCGTCTGTTTCAGAAGAAACGGCAGATAATAATTTATTCACTTTGTACCCAAATCCTGCTTTAGATTTTGTTTCTTTAAATATAAATATTGAAAAAGGGGATTACCATACCTTAAATATTTATAATACAATTGGACTAATTGTAAGAACAGAAGCAGTCGTAAAAAATAAACAACAAATTAATATTGCAGATTTGAGCAATGGTATTTACATACTTGAAATAAAATCAAAAACACTGTCTGCAAAACAAAAGTTAGTCATTCAAAGATAAAAATTAAATTTCTTTTATTAATTTTGTTAAAAATGTCCTTGTCAGCAGTATTCACACTAATAAAAATGTCATGAAAAAAGGGACTCTGTTTTTTGTGTGTTTTTTATGTTTCTATTCTGTATTAATTTCTCAGACTAATATACCCGGAGGTACCGTAAACGGTACATGGTCTTTAACCGGCTCACCTTATCTGATAGCAGGTAATATTCAGATAAATAATAATACCACTTTGGTTATTGAGTCAGGAGTAGAGGTTATTTTTCAAGGGTATTATAAGCTCAATGTACAGGGCAAATTATTGGCTGTAGGAACATCAGCAGATTCTATTATTTTTACTGCTGCTGACAGTATTACGGGATGGGCAGGTATAAAATTTATCAATACCCCTGATATAGGCATCTCAGAAATTAAATATTGCGACATCACTCATGCGAAAGGAAGTACGTATGGGGGAGCAATTTATTTTGAGAATTATTCTGCTGTACATGTTTCAAATTGCCGTATTGCCAAATGCTCTGCAGGTAACGGAGGTGCCATTGCCTGCTGGACGTGGAGTGAGCCAGTGATTACAAACAATCTTTTTGAGTACAATTCAGCAGGTTCCGATGGAGGAGCCATCTGGTGTATGGGAAGTTCATGGATGCATATATATTATAATACCATTATAAATAATACAGCAAACTCAGGCGGTGGCATTTTCTGTTATGTAAGCAGTCCTAATATTAGTAATAACATTATAGCCAATAATACAGCCGTAAATGGAGGAGGCATCCGTGCCAATAACAACAGCAATCCTAACATAATCAATAATGTGATAGCAAATAACAGTGCTGAGAATGGGGGTGGGCTTTACAGCGATTTAACCTCCTACCCTATTGTACGCAATACCATATTGTGGGGTAACACAGCAACTATGAACGGCCAGCAGGTATCCATCCCTGATGAAGCTGACCCTAGCTTTTATTATTGTGATATACAAGGAGGACAAACCGCTTTTTATTTGAATGGCAACTCCTATTTTGGAAACTATCAAAACAATATTAATAACCCTCCCCTCTTTGTTAGTCCTTCGGCTGGCAGCGGTGTCAGTCATTATGCTGGAGGTGCCGACTGGTCGTTACAAAGTACATCTCCCTGTATTGACACAGGCGACCCTAACGAAACCTATGCAGAAACTGACATTGCTGGCAATTACAGAGTATCTGTCTGCAGGATTGATATGGGCGCTTTAGAATTTCAGAAAGGTGGGCCTTTAAGTATTTCGTTTTCTTATTCCGAAACCTACCACTGTAATGGTGGTAACAATGGTTCTATTTCTGCTGTAATTACAGGTGGTGGTGGTGGCCCCTATGGCTATCTCTGGAGCAATGGCCATACTTTACAAAATCTTACAATTATAAGTCAGGGGGTTTACAGCGTTACAGTTACCGATTCTGCTTCTATGTGCAGTATTTCGGGCAGTGATACAATGAGTATTACCGACTTTATTATTGAAGTAGGAAATGATAAAACCACTTACTGTGCTGGAGTTCCCATTCAATTAGACAGTATCACATCAAATTATAGTGGAAACCAAGCTTTGATGTATCTGTGGCAACCATCAACAGGGCTGAACCATTCAGATATTCCAAATCCTGTTTCAACAGTTAACACTTCTGTTATATACACCGTGCTCGTATCTACATCTAACGGCTGTACAGCCACAGATTATATCGATGTTTTTCTTGTTCCTCTTACTGTTGATGCGGGAACCGATTCAATTTACTGTGGTGATTCGCTTCAACTAAGTAACCTTATAACAAATTACAGTGGAAGTGGTATTCTTTCATATCAATGGTCACCACAAACTGGCTTAGATAATGATACCATTGCCCAACCCACTATTTACGTAAATCAAGACACTAAGTATTTTGTAACTGTTACAACTCCCGAAGGATGTACAGCCCATGACAGTATTTTAATTAATTACAGCCAAAGACCTTTGAAAATTTCATCTGATAATTCAAATATTGTTTGTGGCTCATCAGCATTGTTGACTGTTTCACCAAAATGGGTCATGATGAAAAACTTTGAAGGCGGACAAATAAACAGTATCTATTTTATCAATGCGGATACTGGCTTTGCAGTGGGGGCAGTAGGGCTTATCATCAAGACTATAAATGGAGGGAAAAGCTGGCAGATTTTAAACAGTAATACTACAAAACCACTTAATGATATATATTTTGTTAATGATACACTTGGTTTTGCAGTAGGGGGTCAACCCTATGGTATAATTCTAAAAACAACAAATGCCGGTGATTCATGGACCAGCTATACGCTGGGAACAACCCATACACTCAATGCTGTTCATTTTATTAATACTACAACAGGATACGCCGTAGGCGGTAATATTGTAAATAATTACATTATTATGAAAACTACAAATAGTGGCAATAGTTGGACGAGCATTAAAACAGGTGCAAATTCCAATCTTAAAGATGTTGTTTTTATAAATAACAACACTGGTTTTGCTGTGGGATTAAACGGGCTTATCTTGAAAACTGAAAATGCAGGTAATAGTTGGGACATTCAAACAAGTAACACTAATGAGCAACTTAATTCAGTTAGTTTTGTCACCTCCCTTACAGGATATGCCACAACTTATGCAAGCATGTTAAAAACAACAGATGGTGGTATCTCATGGAGTTTGCATCCTGTAGGTGCTCCACAAGGGATATATGATATGTTCTTTCTAAATGTTGACACTGGTTATATCTGTTCCTTTAACCAAATAATGTACACATACAATGGCTGTATCACATGGGATTTTGAAGAACTCCCTACAACAAATACATTTAATGCATTGCATTTTTCACCTGAGGGAACTGGATATGCTATGGGTACTAACGGCATATTGTCCAAACTCGAAAAGCCATTTTCTTACGAATGGTCGCCGGCTGCTAGTCTTTCTGATGCTTTAAACAATATTACCCTTGCCAATCCCAATGCCAACACTACCTATACGGCTGCTGTTACTTTTAAAAACGGCTGTGTATCGTATGATACAGTAGTTGTTATGGTAGAAGCCCTATTACTATCTATGCCTGCACAACAAACGATTAGCTGTGGCACAAGTGTTCCCCTTGATTTCAATTATATAAATCAATCAGATACCAGTGTTATATCATATTCATGGACACCAACACAAGGACTGAACAACCCTCTTACTGCTAACCCTATTGCCTCACCTATTAATACTACAACTTATACCGTAGAACTAACGACAAACAATGGCTGCTCAACGGATGGTAGTATTACTGTAAATGTGAACCCACTTGTTATTAACGCAGGGACAGAGCAAACCATTACCTGTGGTGAAGAAGCACAGCTTGCTCTTGGCACATCTTGGATAACGGTTTCAACAAACAATCATCATTTTAAAGACCTTTATTTTACCAGTATCGACACCGGCTACGCTGTATCCAATGGTGTTTATAAAACAACCAACGGAGGGTACTCCTGGCAAATGATAAGCCAGCAAGTCGGGCACCAGTTGCAATCGGTATTTTTTGTGGATAACCACACTGGTTATGCCGTAGGAGATGATGGTATTGTTATGAAAACAACTGATGGTTTAAACTGGACAATGAATTGGATTTATACCACACAACTCAAATCGGTTTTCTTTACTCATGCCGACACAGGATACGTTGTGGGGGATGGTGGTGTTATCAGAAAAACAGTAGATGGGGGAGCCAATTGGAGTGTACTAAATTCAGGAACAACAAACAATCTCAGGGATGTTTTTTTCATTTCATCTGAAATAGGTTTTTCAGTGGGCGAAAATGCTACTTATTTAAAAACCACCGATGGCGGAACTAATTGGATAAGCCAATCGCTAATTGGCTCTTTTGACGCATTAAATGCTGTTTACTTTACAGATGCCTCTAATGGCTTTATCAGTGGTTCCGGTGGCACATTCCTAAAAACTACAAATGGAGGTAACACTTGGATACTTATTCCTGCACCATGGTTTGAAGGTAAATCCATTTATTTTTCGGATGTCAACAATGGTTATGTGGCAGGTATTATAGGTGCGGAAGCTGTTATAGGACGCACTACAGATGGAGGAAGCTCTTGGTCGCTCACATCATACAATAACCTTTCGGGCATGTATGGGATACACTTTCCTTCATCTTCTATTGGTTATGCCCTAGGTAGCGGCCAGTTCTCTAGCGTTGTTATGAAACTTCCTGCACCACCCGATGTACTAAGCTGGTACCCATCAACAGGGCTTAACGATACAACTATAGCCAATCCCATAGCCAACCCCTTAAGCACAACAACTTATTACGTAAGTACACTTACAGGTCAATGCCCTGCTTCTGATTCAATAACAGTATATATAAATCCTTTAATAGTTGATGCCGGATTAGATGTTTGGGACACACTGCTGGTATGTAAAGCCATTATTCATCTCGACAGCGTGACGACAAATTACAATGGTGCAGCCAATCTTACTTATCAATGGACACCTGCCACAGGTCTTGACAATGATACTGTTAAAAATCCGACAGCAGATATTATGAGCAGTACCACTTATTATCTTAATGTGACCACAGCCAATGGCTGTCAGGCAACGGACAGCATT
>CAZVOS010000219.1:0-5628 GCA_964628845.1 uncultured Bacteroidales bacterium
TTATAAAAAAATAGATTTGTTTAACTATAGGCAACTTGGGCCAAACACGTTTAATTATAAAATAAATAAAATAAAAAATATAGTTTAGACCCCATGGATGTTTAGAAAGTATCTTTTTCTTTTTCAGTCCTTTTGTTTCTGCTTGTCCTATAAAATAGCCACCATGTGCCAGTTTAGAATTAACAGCTTCGAAGAACTTATTCATCCGCTGTATATTATTAATCTTTTTTAAGTTAATAATGACATTAAAACTATCTTCGGGTTGGTTAATAATATTAAAACGTGTTGTAGTTGAAATAATAAGGTTTTTTTTTGTTTTCCCTGTTAAATATGGTCTTAAAAAATTGAAACCTCTGTCTCCTACTTCTTCAATGATATTCTTAAACTGATAATTGTCTGTAATTATTTTTGAAGGTATGTTTTCAAAATTGTTAAGAGCAATATCAATTGTCTTTAATAACTTTTCTGGGTTAATGGGCTTTAGAATATATCCGGATGGTTTAATTGCTCTTGCCTTTTTATACACATCTTTTGAAGTATTGCCTGTAATAAATATTATGGATGAGCCAAATCTTTTCTTAATAATTTTTGATGATTCTATGCCATTTAACTCTGCCTGTAAAGAAATGTCAATTAAGACTAAATCTGCCTGATTATTTTCTAAATATTTGATGGCATCAATTCCGTTGTTGAAACTTTCGGCAACGCTATAGTCATTTTTATTAAGCAAATCACGTAAGTATTCTATAATACTTATATCATCATCAACAAGAATAATTTTAGGATTTTGCATCAATGAATTATATATAAAATAGCAAATTTATGTAAAACTTTGTGTTTTTTGGTAGTTTTATTAAAAAAAATATTGACAATGATAAAAAAAATCACCGTCAATCTTTTAGTTAAAATCTTAAATCCTTAGAAATAAATAATTTACATTATAAACTTGCGTTTGAGATGGTTGTGAGGGTTGAGATATAATGAGTAATTAGAGATGAGTAATTGTTTGAAACAACTTTTCTGGACTGTTGGTCACAAAGATAAGCATTTACCAAATATTATTAAATAAACCAAGGTAAAATCTTTTATTATATACCCAAACTACCAGCAAATACCTTCATAGTTTGGGTATTTTTGATGTGTAACGCGAGCAAAATCAATGTAAAATTTCTTAGGATATGTGCTTATATATTCAGATATACCATTTATTTTATGAGAAATAATTATTAAATCTGAACAATGTATTACGTCATTAATATCATTTGTAATCAGTTCCGATAAATGCGGGATATGTCTATCAATATAATCTTTATTCGTGCCTGTAAGTTTTGATAAAGAAACATTTTTATCATAAATACTCAGTTTATATCCCTTCCCAAGCAAATATTCAGCTATTTCAACAATTGGGCTGTAACGCAAGTCATCAGTGCCTTCTTTAAAACTTAAACCCAGAATCCCAACATTTTTTATTTGGTATTTTTCAATTATTTGGATACCCATTTTTTTCTGGATATTGTTAGATTCTTCAATAGAAGATATTATTGGTGAAATTAAATAATTATCATGTGAAATGGTTTTAAGACCTTTAAGATCTTTTGGCAGACATGAGCCCCCATAAGCAAAACCTGGTTTAAGATAATAGGGCGAAATATTTAAATGCGTATCCATTATGAATAATTCCATTACCTTATGTGAGTCAATATTGAGTTTTTTACAAATATTCCCGATTTCATTTGCAAAAGAAATCTTGAGAGCATGCCATGAATTGTTGATATATTTGATTAATTCGGCTTCTTTAATATCAACAACCTGAATAGGAGCTGGCAATTCTTTATATAAAGCAGAGACCTTCTCTACAGCCATTTGATTGTTCGACCCAATTACTGTTAAAGCAGGATGATAATAGTCGTGAACAGCCGAACCTTCTCTAAGAAATTCGGGATTAGAAACAACAGCAAAATCAATATTCAGATTTTTACCTGATTTTTGTTTTATTATTTCAGAAACCTTCTCATTTGTTCCTGGAAGTACAGTGCTTCGAATAACAATAACATGGAAATCATTTTTTGTAATAAGGGCTTCTCCTATTTCTTCTGCCACCTTGTAAATATAGTTTAAGTTCAGGTGGCCTTCTTCTGTCGAAGGAGTGCCGACTGCAATAAATGATATTTCACTATTTTTTACGGCTTCAATATAATCCAAAGTTGCTAATATTTTATTGGCTTCAAAAGCATCTTTGATTATAATATCAATATCCTTTTCAATAATTGTAGGTTTTCCCTGATTGATAAGGTTTATTTTGTTTGGGTGAACATCAACACCAATAACATTATGTCCATTTTTTGCAAGACAACCCAGACTTACGCAACCTACATATCCAAGACCAAATATAGAAATTTTCATAATCCAATTAAATTTAATTTGTTTTTATATTTTCTACTTCATTAATAATTAAAGTGTTAATATCATCCCATTTTTTTTGAAGGTTTAAGCGAAAATCATTTTGCTTGCTCTGTAATTGAGAATCAAAAACATTTTTTAAAACATCTGCAATCTGATATTTTTTTACATGAAACAACATTCCCTCATTAATTAATATTTCGTTTGCATGCATTTTTCTCATTCCACAATAATAACTAGGTACGCCTAACTGTGCACCTTCTCTTGCCATGCTGTCGCCTGAAGAAACAACGGCTGCTGCGTAATAAATAAGAGAATGTATATTTTCAACAGGTTCTTCAAGAATTTGCCAATTGGCAGGGAAATGTATTTTTCGTTTTTTATCTTCTAGCGATAAAACAACCTTTACATGGGAGGGGAAATCTTTGGCAATGGATTCAATAATAGCTTCTTCCTGTCCTTGATAGTTAAAAGTTGATGTAATAACTTCTCTAACAAAAACATATTTTTTTTCTTCCAGATTATTTTTAAATAAGACATTGGGGTCAGGGTTAAAGTATTTTGGAGATAAATATGCCCATTCTTTTAATGATTCTAATCTTTTTATCTTATTGGTCTCCTGAAAAAATGGAACGTATATTTTGTCAGCAAATGTCATCATCAATTTCATTCTTCTCTTTCCAATTTCTGGGTCATCTTGAAAATGGCAACTAGAGATTCCAAAAAGTTTAGGACCTATTCCTGCTACATAACCATTACTAAATTCAATGTCGGGTTTAAATTTTAATGTAACCCATATCATCTTAAAAATCCTAAACAAATTGGCATTGAAAATAATACTTAATTTATTTCCGTTATGACTGCCAACTTCTAAAGTTTTAACATTTGGGATTTTAGATATCTCACTTTTTACAATATGTGGTAATTTCCCTCTTTTAAGATATGTAAGTAGAATATCATTTTCTTTGCTTAAAATACGTATGGCATTCAGATAAAAATTGAGTTGGGCAGGGTGCGCAACATCTATCAGTATTTTCATATCCTTTTTCTTTTATAAATGTATTTTAGCACTTTCATCTTGTTCCTGAATATGTGAGGTAAAAATTCAAATTTCATTAAAATTCGGTACTTCCACTTTGTTATTTTTTTTTTAGTGCGGCTAAGGTACGTGTTTTTTTTGAACGAAATATTTGTATTGTTATTAATAATGAGTTTACCTGGCCTGTAATGTTTTGATTTTATTATAAACGTTTTTACATTACTAAAATCATTTTTCTTTATATTTAATCTAACTACAAGTCCCTTTTGTGTTTTATCAGAGAAATTCTGGTCAAAAATAAAATTACCTAAACTGTACATGACGAGACAGTTGTTTATGTATTCATAGGGCTGTATCACATGAGGGTGATGGCCATGAATAATATCAAATCCTAAATTTGAAAGTTTTTTTGCAAGGTTAAACTGTAAAGTATTAGGGGAACTAATGTATTCTTCGCCCCAGTGAATTGATAGAATCCAAATATCATTTTCATTTTTGGTATGGGGAAGATTTATGTCCTTAATTAAATTATCATAGCTGCTTTTAAAATATAAGTTTGTTTTGTCTTTGTCAGGAATAAGGGTAACTCCCCAAAGATAATAGTTTGTATCGCCATTAATAAATTTTAAAGATGATGGTGTTTCTCCTATCACATTGAATCCGTTTTCTTTAAGCCATGTTATGGTTTGAAAAGCTCTTTTATAGCCATGTTCAGAAAAATGATTGTTGGCAATATTTACAAATTTAATAATGTTTTCAGGAAATATTTTAAGACTACCCTTAGTGGAACAGTAAACAGACTCGCTTATATCATTAAAGTCAAATGTATTTTCTACTAAAGAATATTCAAAATTATATAAAAGTATATCTGTTTTCTTAAAAAGCTCATCAGAGATGTTTGAAGGAATAAAATTTTTAAAATCTGAACCATAAATTGAACGAATACTCCTGCCAAAATGATATACATTTTCACCTGGCATTACATCCCCAAGAAAGCATAAATTAGTTGGTAACATGCGAAATGATTAATTTATGTTTGCTGTTTTTGGTTTTAATGAAGTTTTCTTTTTCTAAAACTTCAATTTGAATATCTCCCAGATAAAATTTTATATCGCTAATAATTCTTTGTAAAAATACTTCTTTATCAGCAACGAAATTATGAAATTTAAGATAAATTGTACAGTTTAAATTTTTAAATTGCTCAATTTGATATTGACAATCCACATTGTATTTCTCAAAAATTTTATTGATAATTACACCATGTATTTTTCCTTTATTTGAGCTGTAAAGAAAATCTCTTGTTCTCCCATTTAAGTTTTTAAGAATGAAAGGGTAGCCTTCTGATTCGTTAACTACTTCGGCACAATCACCAACGCGGTATCTTACAAGAGGGAATGCTCTGGAAGACAGATTGGTAAGGATAATTTCGTTCATGCCGTCAATCTGAATATTTTCAACATAACAATTAAGCCCATTGTATAAAAAGCTTAAATTATCTATTGAACCACTACTCATGCCTCCATCGTTTGCCCCGTATACATTTAATACCTGAGTATTAAAGAATTGTTCAATTTTTCTTTTATCATTATCAAAAAGAGTTTCAGAAGTAGTGATAACGCCTTTTATTTTTTCAGTATTAATATTTTCTTTTCTGATTAATTCTGTGTATGATAAAATGGAAGACGGATAACCATATATATACAACCCATTTTTACTCTTATGTATGAGGGATTCAATTTTTTTTGCTTCACGCAGCTCAATAATATCTCCGGCAATATACGCCCTATTTTGTAGGAAGTTATAAAACTTCTTTTTAATATTTACATTTGAGCCAAGCGATTTACCAGCTATTACAATAACCCTATCTCCCAGTTGATAGTTGAGGTAGTGATTCCAAAGGAAAAAACCAAATGCTAAAGAATTACTTATTGATTGCTTATCTATTGCGTATTTAAAAGCATTACCGGTACTTCCGCCGGTGTGTTTAATTTCATAATTTTTATAATTATTGTTAAGAATTTTATCGTAGTTACTATTGATTATTTGTTTATCAGTAATCGGTAAGTCTGAGATAATATGGTTCGAATTATTTGTGATGTCCTTATCTGAGTATTTTTTAAGGTACTCTCCAAAATAAATGTTTTGTTTAAGTGAAATCAAAAAATTTATAAGTGCTTTGGTTTGTAAAT
>CAZVOS010000220.1:0-5602 GCA_964628845.1 uncultured Bacteroidales bacterium
TTTTAACAAGGTAGATTTACCAGAACCATTTAAACCAATAATACCTATTTTAGCCCCATAAAAAAATGAGAGGTAAATATCTTTTAATATTTGTTTGTGTGGGGGTATTTTCTTACCCACGTTAACCATCGAAAATATTATTTTTTTATCGTCACTCATAATTAGTTTTTTACAGCAAAGTTAAAAAGCTTATCATATAATTATATACTTTTATCATTCCTGAAAAATTTATTTTATCAGGTGTATCACTTATTCTGTGGTAATCGCTATGAATACCTGTTGAAACAGTAAAAGAAGAAATATTTCTATTAAAAAAAACACCTGCATCTGTATCTTTTAATCCATCAGGTGTCAGCATAGGATGTAAATCGGATTTTATATGTTGCAATCTTTCTTTATAAGCATTATCATCATTTATGCGGATACTGATAATCTTTGTTTCGTCTGACAATCGTCCCACCATATCAAAATTTATTAGCAATAATATTGAATCGTTATTATTATAAGTATTATCGAGCCAATGTTTTGAACCATTCAAACCCTCTTCATGTCCCGAAAATAATATGAGTGCTGTTTGAAAATTCTTATTTTCAATTGCATTCAAATATTTAAACAGCATTACCGCCATGGCTACGCCCGAAGCATTATCATCAGCTCCCGGATGAATTTTATGTTTGTTCCATATTTCTTTCGAATACTTACTATTGGGAGGTAAGTGGTCGTAATGGGCAGTAAAAATAACAATCTTTTTTGTTCTTTTCTTTGGGTAGAGCCAGAAATTATGTGAAGTTACAATGCTATCGTTTCGGCAACAATACGAAAAGGTATCCGTTTTTATATGATAGTTTTGACTGTATTCAATTAGTTTTTCTTTGAAAAAACAAAGGGCTTTTAACTCATAATCAGAGCCTGCATACCTGCCTCCCATAGAAGTGTCTGCAAGAGTATTCACCATATAGCGAAATTCTTCTTCAAGTTTTTTATTAGGAATATTATCCGAAGAATATGTCTGTGCAAAAAACTTATGCCCGAAAAGTATTAAACTAATCAGGCATAAATTTCTAGGTATAAAAAAAATCTTTTTATTCTTTTTTAAGTTCATTCTTTTTATTGAAAAAATCCGGAAGTTTTCCAAAATTTAACCTTGTGCCATCCCACCACATGGCTTTGCCATTTCTCTCGGTAATTTTTTCATTAAACATAAATTCATCTAAATTTTCGTTGAATTTACTGTCCATAATATCTTTTGGCACTCTTGATACCTGTGCAGCATCAATTCTTTCACCTACAGCTATCCACGAAAATTCAATATTTTGAGCAACATCAGAGGCCACTGTAAAACCATTTTTGCTCACTGATTTTAAATAAATTTGGGCATTATGTCCAACAGCTGTTACAGTTACAACGGGACGTTCTTCAGTAATAAGAGAGGAGAAAACATTATCAAAAGGGATAAATGTTTCATTTCCTTGCATGCTGGCATAACCTCTGTCGTAAACGAGCATTTCGCGTGAAGTTACCGAATAGGCAGGAATTCTCTCATTTCCAGTATTAACAATATCAACTTGTGTTCCTGAAGTATAAACATTTCCTACATTATATTGTGAGAATAGCTCGCCTTTAGTAATCATGCCAATAAGATCACCTTTCGACCATGTGCCTAATAAATCACCATAACCACCTGAGCCAATACCTGCTACCGATGCATTATTTGCACTATAACCAGTTCCTGTAGAAGAACTTGTCCAGTAACCACCATAATGTGTACCTGTGCTGTTTTTATACCCTAAAGAACCCCATGCCGTTGGAGTAGTGGCACTTGAAGACCCGCCAATAACACCACCGCCACGATTATAGGTATCATCGTATCTGTATCCAGCCACACCATAAGTATATGCATAGCCATAAAAAGCATAGCCCTTAACTGAAGCACGAGAAACAGTAACCCCATAACCACTGCCGTCAATACCAGGACCCAGATAAGCATATATAGAAGAAACAGGACCTGCACTTCCTGAGTTATATGTATTCTGGGCATATACCAGATTGGCCTGACCTGCATCACCCTGAACATGTAACTTATAGCTTGGTGCACTTGTCACAATACCGACATTCCCTAATGTGCGGTAAATATTATTCCCTGATATTGTCCAGTTGCTGCCTCCCGAAGGTGTTGACCATGTAGCATTGCCATCAGCATCAGATGTGAGCAGTTTTCCAGCACCGGGATTTCCGCCTCTTATTCTTATTTGCCCATCAATATCAAGTTTTTGAGTGGGGCTTGTTGTGTTTATTCCTACATTACCCGAGCTTAGTAGAATATAAAATGTGCCATCTGCACTAGTATATTCCCTACTAATTGAATAATCATTATTTTTGATTAAGCCACTATACCATTTATCTACACCTTCCGTTTTATAAATTACATATCCGTTATTTGTTGTTGTTGTACCTTTATCAATTACAAGGCCTGCATAACTTGTACTGGATTTTATTCCAATAAATGCGCTACCACTTCTTTCTACCTCAATAGCACTTGTAGGAGATGAAGTGCCTATGCCTAGATTCCACGAAAGTGTATTGGGATATAAATTTGTTCCTGATTGAGTCCAGTAAGTGGTACCTCCACCGCCTGTAGGTGTTTCCCAGGTGGCATTTCCTGCGGCATCAGATGTGAGTACTTTACCCAATCCTGGTGTTCCTGCTCCTGCAAAACGAACAGTGCCTGTGGTATGTAACTGAGCTAAAGGGCTTGTTGTACCTATACCAATATTACCATTTGCTGTTATTCTCATCTTTTCGGTTGTTTGGTCCTGACTTCCTGCACTGGCGTTTTTGGTATAGAAACAGAGAGGACCTGTACTATAACTGCCTTCTCTTATGTGAACAATTTTAGCTCCAATAGCTTCATCTAATGATGAAACACCAAAGCCCAAAGCAACACCCTGATTAAGTGCATCAGCATCATGATGTAGATTTAATGCAATATGGCTATCGGAAGTCCCCTGAATAGAACCATCCATATTGTGAGCAATAGTTACAGCAGCTTGAGTGGTGTTTAAATCAACAGTGGTTCCTAATTTTATAGATGTAAGATTATCGCTTATACGGCTGTTACCCACCCATGCAGAACCGTTATACCTTAAAGTCTGACCTGTAGTACCTGCTGCCAGAAAACCTGTAGGGCCGGTTACTCCGGTAGGACCAGTAGCTCCTGTTACACCTGTTACTCCAATTGAGCCAGTACTACCAGCTATGCCTGTTGGACCTATCGGACCTGTTGGACCAGCGATACCTGTATTACCAGTAGCTCCTGTAGCCCCTGTGGCTCCATTGGTTCCATTGGTTCCATTAGCTCCTGTAGTGCCTGTGAGCCCAGTAGGACCAGTAGAACCAGTAGCTCCTGTGGCACCTGTAACACCCGAAGAACCACTATTATTGGCATAAAGTGCATAAGGCACACTTAAGAGTTGAGTAGCGCCCATATCCACAAAACCAGAACCCATATTAACTTCTACCTGAATATAATAGGAATTTGTTCCCCAGTTAACAGTCGTAAAATTACCATTTACTAAAGTTCCTTGCCCTATATTTAGATTTACTAAACCATACTGGTTAGTAGTGGGTGCAAAAGTTTCCTGATACATAACGGTACCACCAGCAGAACCTTGCCTGATAGAAATCCGTACAGGTATATTCTGATTGGCTATAATATTGCCACTGCCATCCCTTAAAACTGCCTGATACTTAAAACTTTGTGGAGACTGCGCCCACATCACAGCCGAAGCCATGAGAATCATTAAAAAACTAAAAATTATTTTTTTCATAAAATAAGTGTTTAATTAAACTTGAATAATATAATGTTATTTTTTAAGAACTCTTTATATTTAAAACATCATTATTTTCGGTTACAAATTTAAATAAATTCTTAAAATAATAAACGCTTCAGAAAAATACTGAAGCGTTTATTTTGTTAAAACTTAAAACAATACTTAGTTATTTTGAATTAATAATGCTTTTTAATTCTTCAATTTGTTGCTGTTGCTCCTTTATTGCCTGAATGAGAACGGGTACTAAAGAAATATAATCAATTCCTTTAAACTCTAACATAGTTTCTTTACCCTTTTCCATGTTATCGGGATGAGAAATGATGTGTACCATTTCAGGAAACACTTTTTCAAGGTCCTGAGCAATCAGTCCGAATTGTTTTCCTTCGGAAAGATTCATTGATGGGTACTCTTCTCTTCTCATTTCATATTCTTTGGGTTCTAGAAGTTTGATTTTATCAAGTGCACCTGATAGGGATTTAATGTTTTTCTTTAGTTTTATATCGGAAGACTGTGTCCATGTACCTGTGTAAACGCCATTACCAGAACAGTAAACGCCATAGTTGTTTGTAGCACCTGAGGCGGTTCCATAAACGCCATAGGCACTGGTTCCACCATTATTATAAGCATAGCCGTAAACGCCATACCTGCTTCCTGCAGTACCGCTAGCATAAGCATAAAGACCCCGAGCCACACCTGTATAAGCACCACCACTACCTATTGCATTAACGCCTCTGTCGCCGCCTTCAAAGTCACCACCATAGCCCCAGCCGTCGGATGATTTGGCTTCACCTTTAACAGCTCTGGTATCGGAGCTTCCTGTAGCAGTATGTTTGGCATAAATAGCATATGAAGCAGAATATAAGCTGTCGGTAGAAAAATATCCTGCATATTTTGTATTTGTTTGAACTTGTAATTTGGCTCCAACCTGATACAAAGTACCAGCAGTTCCACTGCTTACACCAATAAGAGTTTGTCCGTTTACGTAAAGTCCGTTGGCAGGAGCCCCTGAACTAAAAACTCCAAGAGTTGTACCTCCGTTTGAGCCAAGTAAATGCTTGGTGCTGCCGCCAACCTGTATTCTGAAAGCATCTTCGCCAGTAGTACCATTAATATGTAATTTTGAATTGGGACCTGTAGTTCCTATACCAATATTACCTGCATAAGTACCTGTGCCTTCATATATTGCAGAATTACCACCTGTAGTGGCAGCAGTGAATTTAACAAGATAATTAGTTGTTCCGCTTATGTTTGCTGCACCTGTTGCTCCAGTGGCTCCATTAGTGCCATTGGTTCCTGCTGGTCCCGTTGGTCCTATGGGGCCTGTTGGTCCGGCCACACCTGGAACGGCAGCATTCTGAGCAAACAATGCATAAGGCACGCTTAAGAGTTGAGTTGCGCCCATATCCACATAACCAGAGCCCGTATTCACTTCAATCTGAATATAATAAGGATGTGCACCCCATATTATTGTATTGAAAGTGCCACTGATAACTGTTCCTGCACCAATATTAAGGTTAACTAATCCATACTGAGTTGTTGTTGGATTAAATGATTCCTGATAAACAACAGTACCACCAGCAGAGGTCTCTCTGATTGATACTCTGATATTTACACTTTGATTGGCTATAAGATTACCTGAGCCATCACGTACTACCGCCTGATATTTAAAACTTTGTGGCGCCTGCGCAAAAACAGGTGAAAGTAGAAAGTTAAAAGTTAAAAGTAGCAAAGCTACTATATTGAAAATTCTTACTGATTTTTTCATTTTTTTT
>CAZVOS010000221.1:0-5597 GCA_964628845.1 uncultured Bacteroidales bacterium
TAATAAATGAGGCCTTAAATTTATGACTGTATTGCCAGAGTGTAAATGCAATAATTACACTAATAAAGCCCAGCTTCCAACTTCAATCATAAAAGCAGCAGTAAAGCTACATAAAATTCCAAGTCCTGTAAATGTAGCATGGATGAGGATTGCCATGCGTCTAGGTATAATTTTGCCTAAAAGCATTCTATCAGGTTTATTAATTCTGTCGATGCGCATATCAAAATAATCGTTAATGGCATAGCCGGCTGCTGCAATAAATACAGTTGATAGAACAAGAAAGAGAAAATAGATTTCGTCTGTGGGAGGTATCACATTTTCAAATTTATATAAAGGAATGATAATAAAATGTCTGAAAAAATATTGTGTTAATACAATAATAAGAAGATTTGTTATCCTTATTAAACGCAAATAAGCCCAAAGGTCTTTCATAATTATATAATTTAAAATATTACCATTTGAAGGCATCCTTATCGAACCATTTTCCCTGTACTTTCAATATCTGTTCTAAAATATCTCTTACACAACCTTTACCTCCTGAAAAAGGAGAGATATAATGACATATTGATTTTATTTCCTCTGCAGCATCCGAAGGGCAAGAAGCCACAGCAACCCTTTTCATTACCTCATAATCAGGGATATCGTCACCCATATACAATACTGAGGATATATTAATATTATTTTCAGTAATAAAATTATTAAAACATTCTATCTTATCATTTACTCCCAGAAAGACATCATCAACACCCAAATATTTAAACCTTTCTCTCAGTACCTCTGCCCTTCCCCCCGACAAAATCACAATACGGTATCCTTTACGTGAAGCAAGTTGAAGTGCATAACCATCTTTTACATTCATAGTGCGTAATTGTTCCCCGTTTGCATCTATTATCACAGAGCCATCAGTAAGAACACCATCCACATCGATAAAAATTATCGAAATCTTTTTTAATAATTGTTTGTAGTTTTTAATCATAAATCATTTTTTATCCATCTTTCTTCTATTATTGAACGCGATATTATATTATATATTTCTTTATACATGGGGTATTGAATAAGCATGGCGTTATGTTTTTCAAGTACAGAATAATCTTTTCTAACAGCCGGACCCGTTTGCACTTGCAAAGGTAAAGATTTAATCACTTTATCAGCAGTTTCTTTAATAAGTGGGTGAAAAATAGTAAAAGGTATATCATTTTTCTGTAATATTCTATGTGCAATATTATACATATAATTTGTAAAATTACAAGCAAACACTGCTGCAAGATGTATATGTTTTCTTTGTTCAGAAGTAACATTTAAAATAATTTCAGAACCTATACATGACACAAAATGTTTTATTCTGTTATCGTTTTCGTTAGAATTACTTTCTATTAAAAAAGGGATGTCCTTAAATTTAGGAATCTTGTTTTTGGAAAATGTTTGCAATGGATAAATTACCCCATAATTATTGAATTTATATAAAACCTCCATACCTACAGAGCCGGATGTATGCACAACAAAGAAATTTTTATCTTCAATTTCATTAACAACTTGTTCTATAGCATTATCAGCTACAGCTATTATATATATATCTGCATTTGAAATGAGCTCTTTAAGTGTGTTAATATATATTGTACTATATTTATCAGCCAGGAGTTTTGCATTTTTAATATGCCTGCTGTAAATTTGTTTAATTGCAAATCCGTTGTTGTTTAATACCCTTGCCAGTTGAGTTGCTAAATTCCCTGAACCTATAATTACAATATTTTTTAACATGGGATTTTTATCAAATAATAAATTAAAGACCTATTTCAGAGGAGATTTCTTTCATGGCATTTAAACAAATTTCTGTAAATTTCTCAAGAGATAGGTTTATTTTCTCACATTCCAAAATAATCTCTCTATTAACTGATGCAGCAAAAGCTTTTTCTTTCATTCTTTTTGTAACAGATTTGACTTTTACATTCTCAATTTTTTTGTCGGGATACACAAGAGCAGTGGCATAAATGAGTCCTGTTATGGTTTCTCCTGCAGCCAGTGCATGATGAAACAATGTATTTCTTTTTAAGCCATGAGCCAGTTCATTATGCATTTTAACAGCTTCAATAATATCTTCATCTGTTCGTTTCTCTTTTAATATTTTTACTGTTTCCAAACCATGAATGTTTAAATCGGCATTTGTAAGTTCCACATCCAAATCGTGCAATAGACCTGCTAAGCCCCATTTATTTTCATCTTCATTAAAATATCTGGCCAAAGCTCTCATTACTGCCTCTGATGAGAGACAATGGTAAAACATTTTTTCATTTTTAATATAATGCTTTAATAATTCAACTGCTTCTTCGCGTTTCATAATATTTTTTTAGATAGATAATTTACGAAATTAAAAAAAAACTATAAAATTCGAATAAAAACAAAAAATATTTGTCTATGGAATTTTTGAAATACTTGTATCAAGGACAAAAAAATTTGTTATATATAAAAAAATTACAAAATGAAAAATCTAATTATTTCAAGCATGATTATAATAATTATTATAATGGGCTTCAGCACAAGTATTTTTGCTCAAAAAGCAATTAATGCACAAACAAAAATTGATAAAATAACAGTATTTATTAACAATGCACAAGTTGAAAGGTATGCTGTTATAAATCTTCCTGCTGGTAACAGCGAGATACTCATATCTGGTTTATCACAATTTATTGATGTAAACTCATTAAGAGTGTCTGGCAAAGGTAATTATGTGATAATGAGTCAGCAGGTAAATATAAAATATCCTGAACCAGAAGCAGTAGAAGTTGAAAGTATGCCAAACCATATTGTTAAAGCCATTAAAAATCTGACCGACTCGCTTGAATTACTGGCATTTGATATACAGGAAAACACTGCCAAGAAAGAAGTAATTATTGCTGAAAAAAACCTGATACAAACAAGTACAGCCATTACAAAGACGGATACTATAACCGAATTGAAAGATGCTATTGCATTTTACAGGGCAAGGATGTACGATATTAATCAGGAATGGATGAAGGTAATGAAATTTGAGCGTTTGCTATTTAAACAGAAAACAGAAATGGAAGAACGTTTGACAAAACTTAAAAATTATTCAAAAAATGACCCCAAACCAAAGAATGAAGCAGAGCCAGAAGCAGAAATAAGTATACAGGTAATGGCAGAAAAAGCAGTTACAGATGCCAGAATTGAAATATCTTATATCTGTTCCAATGTAAGCTGGGTTCCATTTTACGAATTAAAAGTAGATGAGGTATCAAAACCTGTACAATTAATTTTAAAAGCAAATTTAACTCAAAACACTGGAGAGAAGTGGGAAAAGGCCAAACTTACATTCTCTACTGGTAAGCCGGCAGCTTATAAAGTACTACCCATACTACCCGCATGGTATATCAGTTACTATAATCCTCAAAGATATACAACAACAATGGCAGGTGCGGCTCCTGCATCGTATTCAAAGAATGCAGAAGAAGATGAAAGAAAAGAAGTAAATCTTGTTACTGATGCAATTAACATTAGCCATTATACACAACAAAATCAAAGTTTGATTGCTACTGAATTTGCTGTTTCAATTCCATATACTGTATTGTCAGACAACAGAGTAAATACTATAACGCTGATGAGTGAACCTCTTGATGCTACTTATAAGTTTTTTGCCATTCCTAAGATTGACAAAGACGTATTTCTGACCGCCTATCTGCAAGGATGGGAGAAACTAAACCTGGTACAGGGTGAAGCCCATATTATATATCAGAACAGTATCATCAGTAAGACATTTATTAACGCATCATCAGTTATGGATACTCTTGTGGTCTCTTTAGGAGTAGATAAGAGAGTTCTTGTTGACCGCAAGAAGATTTCGGACAAGTCGAAAGATAAGGTCATTGGTGGCACACGTGAGCGTACAGTTCATTTTGAGATAACAATAAAAAATCAGAATCAGACAGATATTGAGTTTCTTTTAAAAGATCAAGTGCCGCTTTCAAATACGGAAGATATCAAAGTTATAGTTGAAGAAATAAGCGGAGCCAAGTATAACGAAATATCAGGTGAACTGGAATGGACTCTAAAGCTTAAAGCCAATGAGCAAAAGAAGCTTACATTGAGATATACAATAAAATATGATAAAAATAAGACGGTGTTGAGTGAATAATTGATTAAGATGGTAATAATTGCAAAAAGACTGCTTTTTTTAAAGCAGTCTTTTTTTTAAAATTTGCTAAAAAATATAAAATCACTATTTTTGTTTAAAAAAAATTTTTTGAACAATATAGATAAGATAAAATTATTTAAGAGTCTGCTTTTTCCTTTGATATTTACAACCTCATTATGGTTGGTAAAAATTATTGAACTTATTTTTAACATTCAGTTTACTAGACTGGGCATTTATCCTCTTAAGCTCAGTGGTTTAATTGGTGTTATTACAGCACCTTTGGTACATGGGGATTTACAACATCTTATTTCAAACACATTTGGTGTATTATTTCTGATTTGGGCTGTTTTTTATTTTTACCAAACAATTGCAAAAGGGGCTTTTATATTAATATATGTATTATCTGGCTTCTGGGTTTGGTTCTTTGCTCGAGATGCCTATCATATAGGTGCAAGTGGCTTGATATACGGCATGGCATCTTTTCTGTTTTTTAGTGGGATATTTCGCAGGCATGTTCCCTTAATTGCAGTATCATTGACTATTGTATTTTTGTATGGTGGTATTGTTTGGGGTATCTTTCCTGTGTTTGAAAAAATTTCGTGGGAAACACATCTGACAGGATTGGTAGCAGGTATTATCACAGCTATTTATTACAAAAACGAAGGGCCCCAAAGACCTGTATTGATTGATGATGATGATGATGATGATGATGATGAAACCTTTGATTATGAAGATTTATTTGGAAATAAGGGTCCTGAAGAATAAGCAACCATCTGAATATCTTGAAAGATATTATTAACAGTCTTTATAATTAATATTTCAAGAATAGAAACATTTCAATAATGGACTAATTGTTCATAAAAGATTCATATTATTTCATTAGTGTCTACTAAACATTGTTTAGCAGTGTGTTTAAATTATTGTTAATTAATATGTTATAGGAGAATACCCCATGTCCACGATTTGAATTTGTATTTTTATTAAAACTTAAATTCGAATTGTTATGCATGAAGGGAAATATGTATTTTCTCAGCTCATTGAACAGCTTCCTCAAAAGTACTTTCAAAGGCTTGTTGTCAAATATGACGGAGACAAGTACGTCAAGCATTTTTCTTGTTGGAACCAGTTGCTTGTTATGATGTTTGGTCAACTGTATGGCTGCGAAAGACTTAGAGAACTTGTCAGTATTATATCTGCTCATTCCAGAAAAACCTACCATCTTGGATTTGGAAAAGAAGAGATAAAGCTTGCTAACCTTGCCAAGGCAAATGCGAACAGGAATTACCGTATTTTTGATGAGTTTGCCATGAAACTTATCGAAATAGCTCAAAATAAAAGAATTAATACACCTTTTGAACTTAACGGAAAGTTTTATGCTTTTGATTCCACAACGATTGATTAACAAAGTGGTACTTTTTAATTGCAAAAAAATTGCTACTTTAATATTTGC
>CAZVOS010000222.1:0-5546 GCA_964628845.1 uncultured Bacteroidales bacterium
GCAGTGAAAGCAGGAATAGATGTGCCGGAAGCAAAACTGCTGCATTTACCAGGGAAACATCATACCTATTTAACAAAGCGTTTTGACCGAACAGGGAAAAGTAGAATTCATTTTGCATCAGCTATGACACTACTTGGCTACAATGACGGTGCAAGTGCAGAACAGGGTGTGAGTTACCTTGAGCTGTTGGCTTTTATACAACGTTACAGCCCTGAATCCAAAAGAGACATGGAACAATTGTGGCGAAGGATTGTTTTCAACATTCTTGTTTCAAACACTGATGACCATTTACGCAATCATGGTTACATATTAACTTTATCAGGCTGGCGTTTATCACCTGCATATGATATGAATCCCAATCCTTATGGAACAGGTTTAAGTCTGAACATTTCAGAAACAGATAATACGCTGGACACATCAATTGCTCTTGAAGTAGCAAAATACTTTAAGTTGAATGAAGATAATGCTACCTCAATTTTAAAGAAAATAACAACAGCAGTTTCAGAATGGAGAACTATTGCAAAAGCAATAGGAATTGGGAAAGACGAGATTGAATCAATGAAGAAATCATTTAAGGTATAGGATTTCTTTCAATTTTCCTGTTTATCTTTACAGTGTGGAACTCATTACCATTTTTGAGCAAAAGATAAAGAATAAGATAAATGAGGTTTTGGGGTGTGAAGGAAACGGTGGAAGAAAAACAGTTATTAATGGCAGCAAAGCCAAGTGCTAAATATAAGGAGAAATAAAAATGCTTAAGAAAAAACTAAAAAAAGAGGCAAGTAACAAGTCAAAATATTCTATTTTTTTCATCCTAATCCTTTTCATTTCAAGCATTTTAGCCCTAAACGCCCAGGTAACCCCAAAAAAAGTGCTGTTTCTCGGTAACAGCTATACCGCTTACAACAACCTGCCTGCTATTATATCTGCCATTGCATCAGCCGATGGCGATAGCATCACGTACGTGTCTATAACCCCCGGTGGACAATATCTGCAAGCGCACGCCAACGACCAGCAGGTTATAGCTGCTTTTCAGCAAGGCGGCTGGGATTTTATTGTCGCACAGGAGCAAAGTCAAATACCTGTAATCCCATACTTCAGAGAATCACTTATGTATCCGGGTGCTGCCAGTCTAAAAGCACTGAGAGACCAGTACAGTCCGGGTGCTGCCATGTATTATTTTATGACCTGGGGCAGACAAAATGGAGGCCAGCAATGCAACGACATTTATTGCAGCCATGCATTTACAGGGTTTTTCGATTATCAGGATACCCTAAGCTGGGCCTACTATCAAACTGCTGTTCAAACCGCTTGCGGGATGGCCCCTGTGGGCGAAATATGGCGGGAAGTCATGCTTCAGCACCAGGCGCCCCTGCCCCCGCTGAATCTTTTTTCAACCGATGGCTCTCACCCTTCGGCAGAGGGCTCCTACCTCGCTGCTCTTACCATTTACAGCACACTTTTTAATAAACTTGTAAGCAATTTACCATACGTTCATGCCGGCGTTGATTCCCTGTTGGATGTTTTCTTTAAACAAATTACAGATGCCAACCTGTGGCCGCGTTATTCCGAATGGAACCTGTCGCCCCTCGTTTCGTACAAAACACAAACAACAAACTCCTTAAATCCCGTTATTTACCCAAACCCCGCATCAGAAATCCTTCACATCAGCACCGATGCCCCTTTTGATTTTATTGAAATTTATGACATTTACGGCCGCTCTGTCAGGGTATCGCGAGACAACCCTATTAACATCTCTGCATTAGCAAAAGGAATCTATATAGCCATAATACATTCTGAAAACAAAAGGTTTCTGGTACGTTTTATTGTAGAATAACTCCATAATTGCTTCCGTTTTGGAATTAGCAATTCCGCAAATGCTTGTTCTTCAATTTCATTATTACAATTTAAGTCCGGGTTGAATTTAAGGGTTTATCCGGCATTAGATTTTTCAGAAAATCTTCACAGGGAAAGCAGTAAACATCTTGAATTTTCAATTTTTCTTTTCCTCGATAAAGTAACAAACATTGCGATAAAGGATAATCCTCTTTGAATGCTTTAAGGCCGGTAAAATCTTTGCTGTCAAGTTTTTGGGCATTTTTTACTTCAATGGCATATATGCCCTCATCTCCGTAAAGCACAAAGTCAACTTCGTTGCCTGATTTAGTTCTCCAGAAATACAGCTTATAATTACTTTCTGAAAATGCGCACCATGCGGTGAGATGCTGCATAACAATCGTTTCAAGAGCAATGCCATCAATTTCCTGAGGTTTGTCGAGTGGCCCAGAGGGGCGGATAATTCTGAACACCCCGGCATCGAAAAAATAAACTTTTGGATGAACGATAAGATTCCTTTTGGCTTTTCTTGAAAAAACCGGAAGAAACCGAATTAAAAGAAGGTCTTCTAATACGGAAATGTATCCTTCTGTTGTTTTTCGGCCAACTTCACATTCCCTTGCAATTTCCGAAATGTTCAGAATGGAGCCATTTGAAAAACTAAACGCCTCAAGAAACCGGCTAAAATCTCCAATATTCCTTATAAATCCCTCCATGCGTATCTCTTCATTTATGTATAGAGATAAATAAGCGTATAAAGTCTCACGAGGATTGTTTGATTTGCAGACTAAAGGAATGAGTCCGAAATTTAGTGCTTTTTCAAGATTAAAAGAGTCACCTAATTCCGCTGCCATAAAAGGATGAAATGTTTTATTTGCAGCACGACCTGCCAAGAGATTAACGCCACTTCTTTTCAATTTTCTAGAACTAGAACCTGTCAGAATAAATTTAATATCCTTCTTGTCCTCAATAATTTTATGAATTAAATCAAGCAAAAAAGGAAGTTTCTGAACCTCATCAATTATAACCGTTTTCTTTTCAGGATTACCTTCAATTATTTCAAGAAGTCTTTCTGGCTTTGCAGATAAAGTTCTAATCGTTTCAGGATGCAACAAGTCTAAATATAAAGCATCCTTATAAGTGCTCTTCAGCCATGTTGATTTTCCTGTACCTCTGGGGCCAAAAAGAAAATAACTCATGTCCGTATCTTTAAAAAATCTTTTTATTAATTTCATATTTGCTTCCATTTTGGAGTTAGTAATTCCATAATTGCTTCGTATTTGGAGTTATCAGTTCCAAAATTACAAAATAAATTTGACATTCGTTTAATAATAATATTATTATAAAGGGAATTCATAATAAGGGGCAGCGCACCGCAATAATTGTATTACCTTTTAGTATTATCTTAGAACAGCTTTTTTTAGTTACTCGATGATGTATAAATTACTGCTAAGGCGGTAAGTGCAACATAAAAATATCTATAAAGACAGAAAACAATAAAAATATACCTACATAGCAGTAATATTTCAAATATTTCATGACATTCTCGGAAAATTATTGTATATTTGCCGCTAAAACGGTAAATATGTTCAAACAAGATATTTTATCTAACGCTATAAAGAAGCACCGGAAAGCAGCAGGACTGACCCAGCTCCAACTTGCTGAGATGGCAGGTGTAGGCAAAACGGTGGTCTTTGATATTGAAAAGGGCAAAGAGACTGTACAGCTCAACACCTTGTTAAAGATACTTACTGTATTAAATATTAAGGTCGTTCTGCAAAGCCCTCTTATGAACCAAATAATGTGTACCGATGAGAACTGCTAAGGTTTATGTATGCGGTAAAGAAGCAGGGCTTTTTACCGAAATTATTCAGGGAAAAAGGTATCGTTTTGAATATCTTGAAGAATACTCAGGATACCCTGTCTCTTTAACTATGCCAACTAATGTAAACGACTATTATTTTGACACATTCCCTCCTTTTTTCGATGGCCTTTTGCCCGAAGGGCATCAGTTGGAAGGTTTATTGAAAACAGGAAAGGTGGACCGGAATGACCTGTTTTCTCAACTGATGCTCGTGGGAAATGATACCGTAGGAGCAGTTACGGTAAAGGAGGTTGAATCGTGAATAGATGTCCACTTACATATGAAATGTGCGGCGAATCTTTATACAGTGCTAAAGCACTGAAGATTTTGTCGCCACAGTTAAGCAAGCTGCATTTACTTTCCTACAGTGCCGCAGAACAAAGGGAAGAAGCTATGACAAGGGCAAGCAAACTTTCAATTCAGGGTGTTCAGCCAAAACTGAGTGCTATTCTCAATATAAAAGAATCGAGGTTTGAGCTTGTTGACAATAACGGAAAGTACATATTGAAGCCCCAGCACCATATTTATCAGATGATGCCTGAAAATGAAGATGTAACGATGCGGATGGCTAAAGCAGCAGGTATTAATGTGCCAGTGCACGGCATGATATGGTCTAAGGATATGTCGCTGACATATTTTATTAAACGTTTCGACAGGGCAGGACACAAAGACAAAATTCCTGTTGAGGATTTTGCACAATTAGCGGGACTTTCAAGAGATACCAAGTACAGCTATACTATGGAGAAGCTGGTCTTTCTTATTGACAGGTTTTGTACTTTCCCCATTATTGAGAAGGCAAAATTGTTCCGGCTTGTGCTTTTTAACTTCCTTACAGGAAATGAAGATATGCACCTTAAAAATTTTTCCCTTATAAGGAATGAAAAAAAAATTGAGTTGTCTCCGGCTTATGACCTTATAAACTCAACTATTGTTTTAAAAGGCGATGTTGAAGAAATCGCATTATCTATAGCAGGAAAAAAGAAAAATCTTAGCAGGAAAATTTTTGTAGATTATTTTGGGAAAGAGCGCTGCGGACTTACTGATAAAGTTGTAGAGAATAACCTACAGGCTTTAATTAAGCATAAAGAAACATGGATGCAACTCCTTGAAAAGAGTTTCCTTAGTAAAGAGTTGAAAAACAAATACAAAACCCTTCTTGAAATGAGATGGGCTGTTCTGGCATTGTAATTCAGTTTTTTTTTGATAAAATTGATTATCACCCTTGTACATAGTGTAATTTGTTTTTTACAAAATTGCATTTATTCTCAGTTTTCCCTTAAATGATAGTTTTTTTAGAGCTACTTTCCGATACAGAATGTAACTATCCCTCTATTAATGGGCTTTATAAAATTTAGGGCAACAAATGGACAACAAATAAATAATAGTTACAAGACAATCAAAGACAAATATATATTTTTATCCAATCTTGTTTTATTATTTTTTAAATTATTTTTCATAGGTATTATTTAACCTTAGACGCCAGTTCATTACCTGCTTTGAATTTTACAACCCTTTTTGCAGGAATTTTGATTTCCTTGTGCTTGTGCTGAATCATGTCGACATTTTCTAAAACCATCTTTTCCCATAATTGGTAGGGCTTGTCCATAATGGCTAAAGTTTTCATCTTGTTTGAAAGGTTTGAATCTGCATTTGGTGCAAGGTAAGAGACTTCATTATTATAAAGAAAATGAGCAGGGTTCAGATATACAACTTTTCCCTTGCTGTTGCAGGTAAAAGCAGCAGACAAAATCAGAATGTTGTTGTATGTGAAAAGGAGCGTATATTCCTGCCCGGGTGTAAGCCCCTGACAATAAAAGGTGTTTCTGCTGTTTATAGAAGCATCCTT
>CAZVOS010000223.1:0-5541 GCA_964628845.1 uncultured Bacteroidales bacterium
ACTTAGTATTAGCTAGCAGAATCATTGAGCAAAAAAAGTGCGATATGATTATTTGTCTGGGTGATATTGTGGGTTATAGCGTTCCTTATTATAATTATTTATACTCTCGGGATGCTTCCAAATGTATCCAATGGGTCAAATCAAACTGTAAATACGTACTTGCTGGAAATCACGATTTATATGCTGTAAAAAAAATACCTCTTTCAAAAGTGAGGGATTTTATCTTTCCTGAGAACTGGTACCAGCTTTCATTTAATGAAAGGATAATATTATCAGACAATAATTTATGGCTCTACGAAGACAATGAACTATCAGCTTTAATTAATGATAATGAAAAAGATTATCTCAGTCTATTACCAGAATATTTGTGCGTAGATATTGATAAAAGAAAATGTCTCTTATCCCATTTTGTATATCCCGATTTGAGTGGTTCTTCAAAAATGTTTGTTTTTGATATCAAAGGACTTACAAATCATTTATATTTTATGAATGAAAACAATTGCACTATAGGTTTCTCAGGACACATGCACTATGAGGGGTTTTCTAAATTGCTTGGCGATGACCTTATCAAAATTGGTTTTGGAAAAAAAACATTCTTAAACTCCTTCGACTGGATAAGTGTTCCTGCCATTACCAAATCGAAAAACAACAATGGCTTTATTTTGTGGGATACTGAAAAAAAATTAATTGAAACCATCTCATTAAGAAAAAATTTTAAAATCATATAATCACCTTTATTATGAGCATTAATAATCTTCAACAAAAAAGTGGCTTCTTTATAAATATAGTACTGCCTACTGTCTTGGCTATTGTCTTATTTATTTCATCACTTTTTTTTCTCGTTATCCCTGCTTTTGAGAATGCCATGATGGACAGAAAAAGAGAAATGATTAGCGAGTTAACCAATGCAGCTACAAGCATTCTCGATAAATACTACAAAGATGAAACCGATAGCATATTAACCAGAAGCGAAGCCCAGCATACAGCTATTTCGCGTTTGCAATATTTGCGATATGGTGACGAAAACAAAGATTATTTCTGGATTACTGACATGCGTCCATATATGATTATGCACCCGTACCGCCCCGACCTCAATGGACAGAGTCTGATGGATTTTAAAGATTCGCATGGAAAAAAATTATTTGTTGAATCTGTTAAAATAGCACAAGAACAAGAGCAGGGCTTCGTTGATTATATGTGGCAATGGAAAGATGACTCCACTCATATTGTGCCCAAACTGTCCTGCGTAAAAGCTTTTAAACCATGGGGATGGATTGTTGGGACAGGAATATACGTCGAAGATGTAAAAAAAGAAATATCCTCCCTTTCTGCCAAGTTCGTCAAAATAAGTCTTTTTATTTCATTAATTACTGCTCTAATCCTCTTTTATGTTGGCCGTCAATCGCTGCGTATCGAAAAGAAAAGACGGAAAGCTGAAACTGAACTGAACGAATCAAAAGAAAAATATAAATCACTCGTCGAAGCTTCTACAGAAGGCCTTATGATGATTATTGACAACCGCATCACATTTTCAAATGCCGTTTTACAAAAAATGCTAAATTACAATCCAGATGAGATTCTTTTTAAAGACTTTACAAATGTCATAAAACTGCCAATTGCTATCACCGAAAAAATTAAAGAAACACCTCAACTGGTTCATGAAAATGCTCTTGAAACTGCATTAATTAAAAAAGATGGTTCTGCCCTTGATGTTGTTCTTAGCATTTCTCCTATTATGTTCAACGAAAACGAAGCCATTATCTTTTCTGTTAAAGATGTGAGCACCGATAAACAACTGAAAGAAGAACTCTTTCAGAGTAAAGAAAAGTTCCAGACACTCATGGATAAACTTAATCTGGGCATCTTCCGCACAACTATTGATTTAAAAGGACGATTTCTCGAAGCCAACGAAACTGCTCTTAAAATCCTTGGATTCAAAAGCTTTCAAGAACTATCCAACTACTATATCCTTGATTTATTTATTGATGTTGACGATAAAAGGTCGTTCAGAAATAACCTCCTCGAAAAAGGATTTATTAAAAACCAAATCATCAAACTTAAAAGAAAAAATGAACAAACAGCCGTAGTCAGTGTTTCTCTTGTTATTGTTAAAGGTGATGATAATACTGCACGATTTTGCGATGGCATTATTGAAGATATCTCTGCACAAAAAAACACAAGCAACTATTCCAACGAATTAATGAATGAATACATTTCCTTTGCACAGTTGTACTATCAACCTTTAAAAAATATTACCAAACCAGCCGTTTTTTGTAAATACAACGAAAGTATATATAAATTGATTCATAAAATGTCCCTAAACAATGATTCTCTTATCATTGTACAATCCGATAAAGAAGAGATGCTTGGACTGATTACCGATATTGATATCAGAAACCGCATGCTGACAGATGACATAAACAAACCTGAAAAAGCTTATGAACTCATGACATCCCCTGTGTTGTGGCTTAATGAAAACAGTCTCTTGATTGAATCACTCTTTATCCTGAAAAAATACAATACCAACCATATTGTCGTAAAAGACAACAAAGGGCAAATTTCGGGCTATGTAAGCCAGAAAAACATTAATATATTACAGGAATTTTTACCAGCCAACTTTATTCATTTTATCGACAAGGCAACTTCTATTGATACTTTAAAAAGTATTCGGGATAATTATATCTATTCTGTTGTGCCTCTTATTGAAAATAACACACACCCGAATGTTGTTTTTCATGCCCTGAGTTTACTTTCGGATGCTTTAACCAAAAGAACCATAGAATTAATTATTGATGATATTGGTACACCCCCTGTTGATTTTTGCTTTTTCTCGTTAGGCAGCGACGCCAGAGAAGAACAAACTTTAAGCACCGACCAGGACAATGCCATTATTTATCAGGATGTTAATAAGGAACAAGAAAAAGCCGTTCGTGAATATTTCGATTTATTCAGTCTTAAAGTATGTACAGCCCTTAACGATATCGGTTACAACTTCTGCAAAGGCAATGTAATGGCTATGAATCCCGAATGGTGTCAACCCTTATCAACATGGAAATCGTACTTCAGCAAATGGATAAATAAAGGTAATGCCAAAGACCTTCTCGATATCAATATATTTTTTGACATCCGTCCTGTTTACGGAAACAATAAAATGACGGAAGATTTGCTTCAACATATTTTTGAGCTTACCGCAAAAAATCCCGCCTATTTGTACCACCTCACACAAATTACGCTCACCTTAAAACCACAGGTAGGTTTCTGGGGAAACATCCTGCTCGAAACAGCAGGTGCGCCTCCCGAAACAGTTAATATAAAGGAAACATTGATGCCTATTGTTAATTTTGCACGTATTTATGCCCTTCGAAATATATGCAAACATACAGGCACTCTGCAACGGCTGCAATTTATTAATGAATCAGGTGTGCTTAATGAAACTTCATATACTAACATTCAGCAGGCCTTCGATTACTTAAACACTGTAAGATTAAAACACCAAACAGCCCTTTTTAAAAACAAACTTAAACCCGACAATTTAATAAATACCAACAAGCTTAGTGAATTAGACAAAACTATAATTAAAAAGGTATTATCGCATATAAGCAGTATGTTATCCAAACTCAGTTTTGACTTTAAGGGAACTCTCTAGAACAAAGAAAAAATAGCTCTATTTTTTATTAAAAATCATATCCAGTTGTCTCTGAATATCTTCACTGGGTTTTAGAGAAGGACAATTCACTATATGCCCATCTTTGTCAATCAATACAAAAAAAGGTAATGATTTTACAAAATAATTATCTGTTAAAGAATAATCATAATTAAAATGCAGAAGAGGATAATCAAATTTATATTTTTCAAGAAAATAATACATCTTTAAGGGTTCCGAATCAACCGAAATGCCTATTATTTCAATATTCCCCCTGTATTTTGTTCTCATATCATTTAAAAGCAACATTTCCGACATACACATGCTGCAGCTTGTATTCCAGAAAAAAAGATAAACATACTTTCCTTTATATTGAGCCAATGAGTACTTCTGCATTTTCCTATCTGTTAAAGTAAAGTCAGTAGCCCTTGTCCCGTTAGGATACCCCGAAAGAAATTTAATACTGGTACGAGACATATTCTGTACGGCTTTAAATTTACTCTTTTCTGCAAGTGATGTAAGCATTGATATAATATTCTCTTTCTTAAATCCAGGCACAGAATACAATTCACCTAATCCTTTAATCATGACAATTTCTCTTATAAGTTCATTCCTGAGCAAACTGTCTTTACCCAGTGTATCCAACAAAGCAAAATGACTTTTATGTTCATTGATTGATGCTTCCAAATCAACAAATTTGATGCGTTGTGTTATATCTGTAAAAAATTTATCGTAAAACTGGTTAAAGAACTCCATATATGCTATATGTGTAATTTCATGTGTTCTGTTTTTAAGATACTTATCATAGAGTGTCATTCGGCTTTCAATATACAAAGCAGCTTCAAGAACAGCAGTTTTATAAGTAATGTATGTACGAAAATATTTATTAGTCTTGTCTTTGTAAAGACTGTCGCATAAGTCTACAAGTTTTTCAAAAACTGGCCTGCACCTTTTTCTCATAATAGCAACAGCATTATTAGTTATAAAATCGGCATATACACTATCGAAGTGATTAATCAATATATTCAAATCATCTGCATCTGCATTATCAATTTTATAATTTATTAAAACAGGCGTCAGAAAAGGGTTGCTACTTTCGTTATATAGCTGGGGCTTAATCGAATCAAATGTAAGTGTATATGATTTATCCGGTTCAATAAATATACTTGTCGTTAAAAAATCAATTTTAAAAAAGTATAATGTTGTTTCATTAACACTCATCTTAAGATTAAATGCTGATTTATTATCTATCAAGGATTGAGTAATATAAACTTCTCTGTAATTCAACAAATCAGAATAGGTATATACCCTGAGATATTTACCCTCAGCCCCTGCTGCTGTGCCTTTAATAAGAACATCTTTTGCACTGAGTAATCCCCAACACATTATTAAAATACTAAAGAACAATTTTTCTTTCATTAAAATTTGGTTTGTATATCTATCTATGGCTTTTTTAGCATCATCACATTTTCTGAATATTATTATAAAGCTTTTATAACAGCTTCAGGAACAAATGGACTGATGTCGCCTCCATGTCTGTAAATATCTCTCACAATAGACGAATTAAGAGAGGCATATTCAGGTGTTGTCAATAAAAAAACAGTTTCAATGTCAGGATATATTTGTTTGTTTATCTGCCCGATACTTCGCTCAAACTCAAAATCAGCCGATGTACGCAAACCTCTTATTATAAACTGTACATTCATTGATTTGCAAAATTCAACAGTAAGCCCATTATAACTCACAATTTCAATATTTTTATAAGCTTTGAAAGTATTCGTTATCCATAATTTCCTCTTCTCAAGCGGAAAGAAAGAGCTTTTCTGCTGGTTCTCACCTATGGCAATAATTATCTTGTCAAATAAAAGTATTGCCCTTTTAATAATAGATTCATGCCC
>CAZVOS010000224.1:0-5529 GCA_964628845.1 uncultured Bacteroidales bacterium
AGAATTCTTAATAATAATTTAAATATTCTGTGTTTTGCTGTATAATAAAATAAAGTGTATTTTGCAAAATAATTAAATTTTATGAAATAAAAAAAATATTTTTATTAACAAAAATCCATTATAGAAAATAAATAAAAACCACAAGATGCTAAAGCTTGGTATTATATTTTAAATATTTACTTATTATTTTCTTCAAAAAGAGTTAATTCACGTATAAATTTATCAATAAGTATAGGTAAAGGATAATTTTGAATATCCGTTAACGAAATTTTAAGGGCAATTTCGGGAATGTATAAATCATGACTTTTCAACAGTATAAACTGTGCGTATATGGTTTGATGTGTAAGTTTGTGAATAAACGTTTTATGAAATGGTTCCAGAGTCAGTTGTTTTTTTGAGTAATTATTTATTTTAAGAAATTGGGCATAGGTTCTGCTTTTAATAAAATCTGAAGCTGTTATGGGATGGGATGTTTCGAATAGAATAAAGTCGTATAAATTATGCCATATGTCGTTGGGTGGTCTTTTTCTTATACAGGTATATGTAATATTATTAATTTTGATTAGGGGTACCAGATAAATGAAGTATCTCTTACGGCTTGTCTTTTTAGGTGTTTTTACAGGGAGCAGGTGCTGTATTTTTTTCTGGTTTGCCATACAGTAGTCAGAGGCAAAGCAGTTTTTGCAAAGAGGTTGATGAACCTTACAGTGCAAAGCACCAAATTCCATGATGGCTTGATTAAAAACGGATGGGTTTTCCCTATCGAAAAGTTTTTCTGCTTGTGTTTTTATAATATTAACTCCTATTGTTGAGTTCACAGCTTCTTCAACAGCAAAAAGACGGCTTATCACACGCATCACATTGCCATCGACCACAGCAAAGGGGAGATTGTATGCAAACGACAGTATGGCTGCGGCTGTGTATGGGCCAATACCCTTAAGCTTAATCAAATCATTGTAAGAAGAAGGGAAAATACCATTAAACTTATTTACAAGAAGCTGTGCTGTTTTGTGCATATTGCGGGCACGAGAATAATAGCCAAGTCCTTGCCAGAGCTTAAGCACATCATGCTCCGAAGCAGCAGCCAATTTAAAAACAGTATCAAACTTTTCAATAAAACATATATAATACGAAAGCCCTTGCTCAACAGTTGTTTGCTGAAGTATGATTTCGGATACCCATATCTTATACGGACAACTGATATCCCGCCACGGAAGAGTTCTTTTGTTTTCATTATACCAGTTAATGAGGGCCTCTCTGAATTTTTCTATAGATTGTGTATTCACAGTTTTTTTATCTGTACAAATATACTTTTTTAGATGTTTAAAAAATATAAGGTTAAAAATATTTCATAAATATCATAAATCTTTGTTTTTGAATTAGATGAAGTATTATTAAGAAAATATTTCTTAGGAATTTTGGAACAGCTTCCTCCCGCACTTCGACTCTGCCAGTGTATCACTCTACCATAATGCAAACAAAGCAGGCAAGGTAGTGGATAAAAATGGCCATACTCCGCAAGCCATAATGTAAACATTTTTCTCCAAACGTAAACGCCTTTGCCGCTTTGTAATGCATTCCGGTATTCACGCCACCGCAGGCCCGCTGTTCCGATAGCTATCGGAATGCCAAAGCCACCCCGCATTTGTGCCAGGATAATAGTAAAGTTTAGTGCTATATAAACAAATTCTATGATAAAACCTTTAAATGAATATGAGATATATAATCAAATTCTTTTATAAACGAGAATACCGCACTAAAAGGTACAAGTCGGGAAATATATCATGGAGGGCACCATCTCTTATATAAAGGAGGGCGATGTAATTATTCTTGCCCCTGAGTAAAGCCATTTTTTCAAACCTATTATATGGGTTCTGAAAAGATGATTACTTTTTGCTGAAAGCGGTCATGGTGTTTTCAAGCCCATGAATGCCAAAATGCAATATGGCTTCTGATGCTATTTTAATGCGTGGTTCCAATAATTTTATTTCTTCTTCAGTCCATTTTCCTAATACATAATCAACCTGAAAACCCTTAGGGAAATTGTTACCTATGCCGAAACGAAGCCGGGTAAAATTATCCGAACTAAGGGAGCTTATTATATTAATGAGTCCGTTATGTCCGCCATCGCCCCCCTTGGGTCGGATACGCAAAGCACCCAAATCTAAAGCCACATCATCAACCACCACCAGTAAATTTTCGAGTGGTATGTTTTCTTTCTGAAGCCAGTATGTAACAGCTTTACCGCTTAAATTCATATAGGTTGAAGGTTTAATAAGTATAAACTGTTGCCCTCTTTTGCGTAAACGTGCCACATCAGCATAACGCTCAGTTACAAAGCCAATACCCTCCTCCTGAGCCAAGGCATCCAGTATCATAAAACCAATATTGTGACGGGTTTGGCTGTATTCTTTACCAATATTTCCCAGACCTGTAATAAGGTATTTCACAATTATTATTATTTTTTGACAAAATTAAGAGAAAATATACATATTGCCAAAGGTAATGGATGTATTAAATATAATAATGGTATGTTTCTTTAAATGTAAGGTAAAAATGTATATTTTCGGTAAAACCAATGCTTCTGCCACGGTGGTTTTCGTCCATAATAATAGTAGCATTGGTGCCTCTTATTTTATAAGATTACTCATAGGGTATTAAATGAAAAACTTATGGCAAAAACACATATTTAGTGTCTTGTGGTTTTATTGTTATATATTTCAATTTCTAATGCATTAAAATCATTGTAAAAACGTGTGTTAAACACAGAATAATCGTAACCAGTATTTGCAGTTCCTTTTTTTAACACAACACCATCATTTCTGATTGGTAATTCAGTTTTCTGATTATCTGTAATTTGGTATGTATCTAATTCTATATTATCAAATACTTTAACATTTTTTGTATTGAGTATGTAAAAATGACATTTTTTTTCTTTTGTGTCATCAAAAATAGCAATCCAAACATAAAACATCTCGTTTCCCATATTATACCTAATTTTAGGATGGAAACTAAATTTTCTTATATCGTTTTTTTCGGTTTTAATCCCTTCAGAAGTTTTTACTTGTAAATACCGAGAAATTACTTTTAGCTCCGTTTCGTTGCAATGCTCACAAAGATTAGTAACACATTTTACCGCTTTCCCCTTGCGATTAGTATATCGAATATATTGATTACTGTATTTTTTACATTTTGGACAATAGTATTTAGTTATTGTAAAATCAATTCCTTCATCAATATATGCTCTATGAACTTGCCAACCAAGTTCGTGTAATACCATTGATAAACGCATTTCGCCGTAAAGACCAATGACTTGTTTTTTCTTTTCTTCTAACTCATTCATAATAAATCAATTTCTGAAATTTGAATAATTTTTGTATTAAACAGTTGGGGTTGCAAAGATTTGGACAAATTTTGCACACTGCTTTTACCAAACATCTGTTTGTTTAATTCAATTCCAACACCTATTCTTCCTAGTTGTTTTGCAGCTATTACAGAAGTAAAGCTGCCACCAAAAGGGTCTAGAACATATTCATCTGGATAAGAAAACATTTTTACAGCGAATTCCGGAATTTCTGCAGGAAATGGCGCAGTATGTCCTAAGGTGTTTACTCCCTTTGAATTTATTTTTATAACAGGATTAATTTTAATTATATCTCTTCGCCATTTTTTTATAAAATCTGTTTCAATTGTAAATTTATCTTCTTGTCTTCCTTGTGTCATAATTGTTTTCAACGAAAATCGTTTACCTCTGTTTGCTTTGCTCCGTTCAAAACATTTCAAGTTTTTACATTCCCAACTTTTTAACCCAATTTCAGAATATGCATTTCCATTAACTTTCAAACAACCACAAATAGGGCAAGGATAGCGAGTAGTATCGTTTCTGTGTTTGTGAAAGATTAAAATATGTTCATAACAATTCATTGGATACTGATAAAAAGGAAATGGTTTGTTACCATTTTTATGTCGCTCACTCTGCACTTCTCCTTTGTCCCAAATAAAGTTATCGACAAAGGTAAATCCCTCTTCCTCAAATATCTTTGTAAAATATGCCCCTAATGGAATACGTCTTTTCCCCCACGTTGATTTTGTAGTAATATTGTCATTATCAAAAATATCACCCACATTAAAAACAAATACTCTATTATTATCCAAAACACGATAGGCCTCACGAATAATCATTCGCATATCATCCAAATAATCATTCAGATTTTTCCATTGAGAATATTCTCTTGCATTGTAATATGGAGGCGATGTAACCATCAAATGTATTGATTCTGAGTTCATTCCTCGCATTGCATCAAAGCAATTTCCCCAAATTATTTTAACACCGTCATCTTTTTTATCTAAAAAATCTATAAGCTGTTTATTGGTGTTAAGGTATTTATTTTGTAAATCTGTTTTTACAAAACCAATATAAATTTCTGTAAACTTATCAATTATATCTTTTCTGTTTGTTTTTGTTTTTAAATAATCAACTGTTTGCAAAAACAATTCAAGCCGTTCTTTGTTTGGAAATGTTTCCTTTAAATAAGGTTTGCTTATTTCAATTATTGTTTCGATATATGATTTTTTATCAGTCATTTATGCATTTAAAATATAACTACAAAAATACATTTTATTTTTAATACTTTTTGATTAAACCGTTTATTATATGATCTATTACTTTGAATTATAGAAGTATGCTCGCTATAAACTTCATGATAAGTTTTTATTCCGACTGGAAAAACAAATTAGCCCCTTTGAAAGCTTTCGGGGTCGCTACACTCGTTTGAACTAAATGTTTTAACCATCGGTATTTTCAAAGTAGATATTGCAGTAATCCTTGTTACTGAATTGTATATTTTCTATAAAAAAATTAAAATATTCCTTTTTGAACCCACTGATGATTACAATGTTTACAAACACAATGATAAATAAAATCTTTCAGTTCAGAACCTTCTATGATGCTAACTTCATGAGAAACGGGCCCGTCGTATGTTTTTAATGTAATTTTTCGTGCAAAATATTTTTTACATTTTGGGCAACGTGTTCTTTTAAAAAAACGCCACCAGACTAAATATAAGACAAGTATAATAACGATACTATAAATTATAATATTTTCGTACCCAAAATATGTGTCGGCTGTGAGGAAGTATTTCATATATAATAGCTCATTTAAGATAAACATAAATTAAAAATATAAGAGAAAATGGTAAAGCAATTATAGAAATAATAAATTTTACTATAGTCCAAAAAAAGCGAGTATTCATAAAATCCCATAATAAAAGATTCATCAGGGTGCGATTTCATAAACAGAATACTTACTATTCCTTCATTAATGTTTCTGCATTTCTTACTTTCTATAAAATGATTTTTTTTTGTAAACAGTATTGCCAAAGGTATACGTATAATAAATATCACAAAACTCTGCAGGAGGGTATTCTGTACTGGTTTCCCAATGACAATTTTTTTTCTGTTAGCTGTCCCTAAACAACAACGCCATAATATAAAGCCCTGTAATATTTAAAATAGAAGATAAGACTACGT
>CAZVOS010000225.1:0-5528 GCA_964628845.1 uncultured Bacteroidales bacterium
GTTCTGTTTAAAAACCATGGCATAACCGGTTTTGGTCGCTTCGCCGATTTCACAGTAATCTTCCACATTACTGCTTTCAGGAATAATCCCTGTTTTATTTACATAGATGTGATAAACACTTCCTTTAGTTTCTATGTTTATTTTCATGCCGTTATCTTCGAGAAAACGACTCACATTTTTCATCGAAATTTCGTTGTCAACAAGTATTTCCAGTGTTTCATCCTGTGCTGCTTCTGAAATGGCTTTTTTAGTCATTATTAAGGGTAAAGGACAAGTTTTACCTTTTGCGTCAATTGTTTTCATATCTATTTATTTTTATAAATTATTGATTTTAAAGATTCAATGGTATAGTCAATGTCATCGGGGGTGTTGAAAATGCCTAAACTTAGTCGAACCGTTCCCAGAGGAAATGTATTGAGCGATTTATGGGCAAGGGGTGCACAATGCAGTCCTGCCCTTGTCATGATGCCGTATTCCTTGTCCAGTTTGTAAGCCAGGTCGCTAGAGGTTATATTTTTAACATTAACAGAAATTAAAGGTATTCTTTCTTCATATAAAGAAGGCGTAAATGTGATGACTTCATCAATCTGGGTAAGTTTATAAAACAAATCGTTAACAAGCTCTGTTTGGCTCTTCCTAATAAATTCGATACCTTTGTCAAGAATAAAATTAACACCGGCTTTAAGTCCGTTAATACCGAGTGTGTTTGGTGTGCCTGCCTCAAGTTTATCGGGATAGAAGGAGGGATGCTCGCCGCTTTCCGATTTGCTGCCTGTGCCTCCGTGAATAAGTGTTTCGATATCGGTACCGACATTTAAACATAGCCCGCCTATACCTGTAGGTCCATACAGCTTTTTATGTCCGCTGAAGATGAGAATATCTATATTGTCTTTTTGCATGTCAATGGGTATAAAGCCCGCTGTTTGTGCAGCATCAACGATAAATGTGATTTTATTTTGTTTACATATTTCACCAATACATTTTATTGGTAAAATACAGCCATTTACATTAGAGGCATGTGTTGTGATAACTAAGCGGGTGGCAGGTCTTATTGCATCTTTCAAACTATCCATATCAAGACCAGTATCTTTTTTGTAAGGAATTATACTCAACTCTATAATACCTTGTCTTTCCAAATATTTGAGCGGGCGGTAAACAGCATTATGTTCTATGCCACTGCATATCACATGGTCGCCTTTTCTTATCAAGCCCATCAATGAGTAGTTGATGGCATGTGTGGCATTGGTTGTGAAAATTACCCTTTCCGAATCAGAAACATTAAATAAAGATGCCAGCAGTTCTCTTGTTTCAAAAACTTCCCTTGATGCTTTCAAAGCCATACCATGTCCAGCTCTGCCCTCACTGCCTGTAAAATGCTCGTAAAAATGAGCAATAGCAACTTTTACGGCTTCTGGTTTAGGCCATGTAGTTGCCGCATTATCCATATAAACAATTTTATCTTTCATTTTTTATATTTTTTATCCTCATCCTCAGCCTCAGCCTTTAAATACTCTTTTTCCCATCTCCGTTATACAAAATCTTGTTTCATTTTCACTTATTTTTTTTATTGTTATAATTTTTTCTTGTTCATAAATATCTGTCAACAAAGCCCTGAACTTCTTTGTGCCTCCTAATACCTCTTTATATTCAGGCAATTCGATGCCATTATCCTTGTGTATTAACTTTTCTAATAAGGGTTTACGGAATTTATTTATAATATCAGTATGCATGAAGTCGTTTTGAATGTAACGTATTTTCCCTTCCTGACTAAGAAGCGCCATATATGTTTTTAATTTTGAAGAATTTATTTTATATTCAGCAGCTTTTTCCTCAATTTCTACTATAGCTGGCTTTTCATCAGCATAATTTAATATGAGTTTTTCAATAAATAATTTTTCTTCTTCACTTTGTTTATCAAGTACAGCAGTGTGCCCTTTAATTATCCATGTATTTTTAAATATATCAAGTTTTCCTTCATCTTTCATTTCCTGCAATAGTATTTCCATGTATAATTTACCATGTTTTAGTTTTGTGAAATTTAATTTGCCAGAAAGCTCGTTGATGTCGAGGCCAGCAGGGAATAGTTTGTTTTTTTGATGATGCTCATTAATTATTTTATACACACGTTCTTTAAATATATTATTATAGCCAGTTTCAATTAGAATATCGCCGTCCTCTCTTTTATAATGCGTAATGTTTGGGAATTTTCTTTCGAGTTCTTTGTATAAATCTTCTTTAGAAAAATTTAATGCATCAATAATCTCATTAAAGCCATAAGGCCTCAATTCCTTTTTAAGCTCCATCCGTATAATTTCTGCAGTATTTTGTTCACTTAATATATTTTGTGAAAGTTGATTAAGAAATTCTGTCAGTTTGGGTGTCCTTCTTTTGTGGTGAAGGGGTGCTGCATCAAGCACATAACCGCCTCCTAAGGTTAAATCAGCAGATGAATTGCGTATGATAAACTTGTCTTTACTCACTAAAACAGCAGTTTTGTTAAGGTGTATCTGAACAATACCATCACCTCCTGATGGAATCTCATCTTTATTAAGTAAATGCATTTTTGCCTGAGATTCGTAAGTGCCAGAGATAAAGGTAATATGGCTCCATAGGGGGAACGGAAATCCTATATCAAAAAGCTTTAACTGTGCATCAATCATCTGAGTGGTTTCAATCTTTTTATTACAGATGAGCATACCTCTTTCAAAATCTTCGTTTTTAAGTCCAATAAGGTTGATGGCGGCTCTGTCGCCTGCTGTGGTTTTTTCAATGCTTTTGCCATGCCTTTCGATGGAACGTATCCTTAGTTTAGGGAAATTACCGGGCAATAAAAAAACATCTTGTCCTGTACCTATTTCCCCACCAAGGACAGAACCAGTAACAACACTACCAAAACCCTTAACTGTAAATATCCTGTCGATATACATTCTGAAAAGATTGTTTGTTTTTCTTTCCTCAATCTTGTCAGCACATTTTTCAATTTCGTTTTTCAATTCTTCAATACCTTCGCCTGTAAATGATGATACTCCAATTATTGGTATGTTTTTTAGTTCTGTTTTATCAAGATAATCCGAAATTTCTAATTTAGCCATTTCTGTAAGCTCTTCATCAACAATATCAATTTTTGTTAGAGCCACCACCCCATTTCTAATACCTAAGGCAGTTATGATATTGATATGCTCAATTGTTTGGGGCATGATGCCACTGTCAGCAGCAATAACAAGCAGAACCATATCAATTCCGCAAGCCCCTCCAACCATAGTACTGATAAAATCTTTATGACCAGGTACATCAATAATACCAAGTGATTCACCATTAGGTAGGTTTAGATATGAAAAGCCAAGGTTTATGGTAATGCCTCTCAATTTTTCTTCTTTATGAGTATCGCAATCAATGTTGGTCAGGGCTTTTATAAGCGAAGTTTTACCATGGTCAATATGTCCGGCTGTGCCTATAATCAAATGCTTCATAATTATTTTTTATTGAATAACAATTTGTATGTTTCTTTAACTGTCATTGCCATTTCTTCTAATTGCTCATCAAAAATGCATAAAATGTCAAGGTACAATTCCCCTTTTTTGAGGATACCTAATATAGGTTTGGGGTGTTGCAGAAGATTGTAATATAGCTTTTCTGCCATTATCACATTTTCTTTACGATTTCCTTTAGGAGTGAATTTTACAGCATAGCTTTCAATTTCTCCTTCGGGCATGGTACCACCACCGCAAAATCCTTTACTGGCAATGACCTCTACATCAATACTTGAATTAATAAGCATCTTGGCGAGCTTTTCGGCAGTATTATTAATATCTGTATGTTTCCTATAGAGAATTTTATAAATGATATTTTTCTCTCTCAGTACTTTTTCATCTATATGGTATTTGCACACTGTTTCAAGCATAACAAGTGTTGTTTTGCACACCCTTAATGCCCTGAGCATGGGTTCTTTTTTTAGTCTGGCAATCAAATCTTTGCGACCTGCTATGATACCGGCCTGTGGACCTCCTAAAATCTTATCACCACTAAAACACACCAAATCAACACCTTTGTTAATGGCATCAGTGGCAGAGGGTTCATTTTTGAAGAGTGGGTGAAGACTTGTTTTAAGAAGTCCTGAGCCCAAATCATACACAAAAGGAATTTGATGTTTTTTACCTAAAGCAATAAGTTCGCACATATCTACTTCCTCTGTAAAGCCCTTTATGACATAATTCGACTTGTGTGCTTTAAATATCAGTGCTGTTTTCGGTGTAATGGCATTGGTGAAATCTTCTTTTTTGGTTTTGTTAGTCGTGCCTACTTCCACCATTTTGCAATCAGATGCTTTCATAATGTCAGGAATTCTGAATGAACCGCCAATTTCAATCAATTCTCCCCGTGATATGACGACTTCCTTTCTTTTTGCAAATGTGCGTAGTATAAGCATGACGGCTGCTGCCGCATTGTTAACCACCAGTACGTCTTCGGCTCCTGTAAGGAATTTTAGTATCTCTGCCGCATGCACATGCCTGCTTCCTCTCGAAGCAGTGTTCAGGTCAAATTCAAGATTGTTGTAGCCCTTGAGGATATCAAAGGATTCTTTAAGAAAAACATCACCAAAAGGTGAACGCCCCAGGTTGGTATGCATAACAATTCCTGTTGCGTTTGTAAGCTTTTTTAGACTTCTTTTTGAGATGAGTCTAAGAAGTTCTTTAATTTTCTCTAAAATTTCAATCTGAGTTGGCAGCGACTGCCCGTTTTGAATCTGAATTCTGAAATAGTTTAAGCATTGACGGATACAAAAAATTACAGCACCCTTTCCATGTGCGGAAAGAAGCAGCTTAACTTCCGGGTTGAGCAGAAGCTTATCAACGGCTGGAAGGTTTTTAAGAACCTCCTGTTTTGTGTTCATTTTTTGTGGGTTTTATGCATTTTTGTTTTTAAGGGTTAAGTGTTAAGGGTTGAGGTTGAGGTATAGTTAAATTTTTATTGGGGGTTTAAGTTTAAAGGTTTATGATTAAGGTATAATTTTTTTTTAAAAGAGTTTTATTAATTATTAATTAATAATTATTTAATAACTACTTTAGATTGTTTTGTGCTTGTTTAACATTGTTATTTAATTCAAGTGATTTCATCAAAGTATTCAGTTCTTCAATAACTTGCATTATATCATCAATTATTTCTTTTGTTGTTGTGCAGTTGATATATTCTAATCCTTCGCTTACTAATGTTTGACTATGTAATTCATGACAGCTACCTCTTGAAAACTTGTAGAACCTGCATTTATCTTTAAACTGCTGTCTGCCAAAACCTTCTGCGATATTATGAACAATAGAATTTGCCGAACGTCTCATGTCCGAAACGATACCGAATTTTTCTTCAATTGGGAAATCTTTAGTAATTCTGTAAATTTTTAGTAAAAGCTTAAAAGCCCTCTGCCATACAGGAAAATTTGTAAAACTTATGTATTTCATATCTTTTAAACTTAAAAAGAATTTAAAATTATTCTTTTGCTCAAATTCTTTTATCTTCTTCTTTTCTTAATCCTT
>CAZVOS010000226.1:0-5523 GCA_964628845.1 uncultured Bacteroidales bacterium
CAGCCATTGACCAAAACAAAATAACCAAACATAATATGATTTAATAAAAACACCTAAAAACTGACTGTGATTGTAAATTGAGGAACCTAAAGCAGGGTCGCCTCCGCCTGTGATGTATATATTCCCTTGTAAAGTACGGTCTTCAATAATACCATCGTAACTTAATGTGGTTTTAAATCTCATATTTGGTCCTAGAATTTCAAGGGCAGCCCCAGAAGTCAGGATTTTTAGAGTTGAAGCAGGCACTAAGCTTAAATATGGATTATATTCCGTTATCAGTGTATCTTTTGAAATATTGAAAATTATATAGGATAAGGATGCATATTTTAATACACTATCCGTTTTTAAATTATCGAGCAGTATAAATAGAGAATCAATTTCTACAGTTGATAAAGTATCTGAATTTAATATATCAATGGTATCTTTCTGCTCTTGTTGGGTTTTTTCAGCATTTCTTTGGCAAGAGTAAGTAATAAATATCAATACTATTAATACATATTTTAATATCTTCATAGAACAGGTGCCAATATTGTTAATTAAAGATCTGAATAACAACATGATATATGATAATTATTGCATAAATAAGTTTCAATAATGTACCAAAGAGAAAGCCAAGAAAAGAACCAATGGCAGATTTTAAAGCAATTTGAGAAGTTTTTCCTTTAATTATCTCCCCTATAAAAGCTCCTACAAAAGGGCCCAGTATTAAACCGAAGGGAGGAAAAATGAAAAGACCTATAATTAAGCCAATAGTTGAACCCCACATACCGTATTTGGAACCACCCATTTTTTTTGTACCATATATTGGAATGATATAATCTACAACTGTTATAATCACCATCGCAATGCCGTATATTAACAATAAGCTTGTTGAAAAATGAAATTTTGTAGTAAGATGAAATAAAAGCATGCCCACAAAGCTTAATGGAGGACCTGGTATTACAGGTAACACAGAACCCAATAACCCAATAATCAGAAAACAACAGCCACAAAGTATTAAAAATATATCCATTTGAAATTATTGATTTGTAAAATTAAAATAATTTATAAAATTTGTTTAGGTTTGTTGAATAAAATAAATTTATAGGTTTATTTACAAAATAATCAGTATGTATTTATCATTTATTGATTGGTTTATTATTGTTTTTTTTCTTTTGCTTTTTCTAATTATAGGAGTTTCTCTCAAAAAAAGAGCAGGAAAAAGTTTGTCTGATTTTTTTCTTTCTGGGCGAAATCTGCCCTGGTATATAGCAGGTGTTTCGATGGTGGCCACTACTTTTGCTGCTGATACGCCCCTGGCTGTTACCGAACTGGTAGCAAAAAATGGCATTTCGGGCAACTGGCTTTGGTGGAATATGCTTATAGGTGGGATGCTTACTACGTTCTTTTTTGCAAAACTATGGCGGCGTGCCAATATACTTACGGAGCTTGAATTTATCGAAATACGGTACAGTGGCAAAGAAGCTGCTTTTCTACGGGGGTTCAAATCTGTTTACATGGGTTTGTTCATCAATGCCTTAATCATTGGCTGGGTCAACATTGCGCTGATGTCGCTTGTAAAAGTATTTTTTGGTGTTCCTGATGCGTATCTTATATGGATAGTGGCAGGAGCCATGTGCATTACTGTGATATACTCTGCCCTGTCGGGTTTATGGGGCGTGGCTGTTACTGATGTTATACAGTTCACTATAGCCATGACAGGCTGTATCATATTAGCCATCATTGTTGTATCGTCCGATGATATTGGTGGTATCTCGGGCTTAAAAGAGAAATTGCCTGCATGGTCTCTTAATTTCTTTCCTGTTATCAGTTCAAAGACCAGTGCCAGTGATATGGCTCAAACACTTTGTATAACAGCAGGGGCATTTCTTTCTTTTGTAGGTGTGCAATGGTGGGCAAGCTGGTACCCTGGTGCTGAACCCGGTGGCGGTGGCTATATAGCCCAACGTATGATGAGTTGTAAAAACGAAAAACACTCCGTTTATGCCACGCTATTTTTCCAGATAGCTCATTATTGTATCAGACCTTGGCCATGGATTATCGTTGGCCTGTGTTCTCTGGTATTGTATCCTGATTTGGCAGATAAAAAGTTGGGCTATGTGATGGCAATGAAAGATTATCTGCCTGTAGGACTTAAAGGGCTTATGCTTATAGCTTTCTTCTCTGCCTATATGAGCACCATTTCAACACAGCTTAACTGGGGAGCCAGCTATATCGTGAATGATTTTTATAAACGATTTCTGAAGCCAGAAAAAAGTTTCATCAATATAGAAAAAGCCGAAAAAAATTATGTTCAACTCAGCAGAATAGCTACTGTTGTAATTATGCTTATCTCCCTTTATATCACAACACTTATTACCAGCATTTCTCAGGTATGGGAGTTTCTTATTGAGTGTGGAGCAGGACTTGGACTGGTGCTAATTTTACGTTGGTACTGGTGGCGCATCAATGCATGGAGCGAAATAACAGCTACCATATTTCCTTTTATTGCATACGCTTTCGCAAAATTATATCTCGAAAATCACCTCCCTGATAATTATATCGCCAATAAATTTTCTTATTTCTTTACTGTTGGCACAACAACATTGGCATGGCTTACGGTTACTTTCCTGACCAAACCAACATATAATAAGGTATTGCAATCGTTCTACGATAAGATTAAACCCGATGGGTGGTGGCATACTTTTAAAGAAAAACGAACAACAAATACTAACACTATTAAAGGGCTGTTCTTATCATGGCTTTTTGCCATTATTATGGTTTACTCTATGCTGTTCTTTATCGGAAAATTTATTTTTGCCGATTGGCTTTATGCGGCAATTTGGCTCAGTACAGCAGTTATCTCCTTTTTAATGCTGAGATATTTCATGCAAAAAACTTCAATACTCGATTAGCTCTATTTTGTGATATACGAAAGCTTATCTTTAAGTTTTAAAAGGGCTTTTCATATAACAGGTAACTAAATTAACTTATCCCTATAGCCGGTATAAGAGCTGTGGATGTATCGATGATAAGCACCTGCCATAAGCCAGTATTAATCATCAGTTTATTGGTTAGGGTGATGGCAGTTAATATCCCGATAAAAAGCAAACAATACAAAGCATACGTGATGACACCTAATTGTGATATTATTTTAAAGTTCGACATTTTATAAAACGAATGTCTTGAAAAATTTTGTTCAAGTATTATGGATAAAAAAATAATGGCAATAAACAGGCGTTCAAATATTTTTATATAATAATTTGAAAAAAGTACCTCATCCCTGAAGAAATAAACAAAAATAAAACCTGAATAACGGACACTTAATAACTTGTTTAAAATTAATTATATAAGGTGTTTTTTCTTATACATAAATGATTTAATTTTGTAAATTATTTCAAGAATAATTCTTACAAAAACCCTTTAATGAAGCGTTTTTTTTTCTGTGCTAAATTTTATCTCTTATTTTATTTTATTATTTTTTTTGCGATAGTCTTATATTATTTTCTGAGATTAGAATTTAAAAGTGAAGAAATAAAGAAATCTTTCGATATCGAAAATATCATCAAACGTGGTAAAATCATTGCCATTTTAGATAATAATCCTATTGACTACTACATCTATAAAGGGAGACCGATGGGATTTCAACTTGATATGCTACGCAAATTTTCTGAACATATCAAATTGCCACTTGAAGTTATTGTGGAAGGAGACTACAACAAGGCACTCGAAATGCTAAATACAGCACAGTGTGATATCATTGCTTCAAATTTTACCATATTAAAAGAACGTAAAAAGCATTTTTCTTTTACAAATCCCATCTTTGTTACAAAACAGGTATTAATTCAACAAAAAAGAAACCATAATGATTCATTATACATTAAAAGTGTACTCGATCTGGCAGGTAAAACAGTTACCGTTAAAACAAACTCTTCATTTCATTCCCGATTAGTAAGTCTATCCGAAGAAATTGGAGATACCATATACATTGATAATGATGAGTTATATACCTGTGAAGAGCTTATCAAAAAGGTATCTGAAGGCGAAATTCTATACACAATAGCCAATGAAAAGATGGCCCGTAGGATAGCCAGCTATTATACCAATATTGATTTTTCTTTAGCTGTGAGTCTTGACCAAAATACAGCTTGGATTATACGAAAGAACACTCCTTATCTGGAGAACACCATCAATATATGGTTAAATGATTTTTTAGCAACGAGGTTTTTCAATGCAATTTTTTACAAATACTATGAGAGCGATAAACAAATTGAAATTTTCAAAAGCGAGTTCTCTTCTTTCAATGGCAATAAAATTTCTGTTTACGATGATGCCATAAAGAAATATAGTGCTGTAATTAATTGGGACTGGCGTTTACTTGCATCATTAATATATCAGGAATCAAAGTTTAATAATGATACTGTTTCACACAGGGGTGCTTTCGGTCTATTGCAATTGATGCCCATTACAGCTCAAAAGTTTGATGTAGACACAACTTCACCTCCCGAAGATAATATAAGAGGGGGATGCATGTATATTAAATGGCTCGACAAGCAATTGAAGAGCCGTGTTAGAAATTCCGATGAACGCATTAAGTTTATTTTGGCTGCCTATAATGTTGGCTTAGGGCATATATACGATGCACAGGCATTAGCCAAAAAACATGGAAAAAATCATGAGGTATGGGACAAGAATGTTGAATATTATCTTCTAAATAAATCCAAACCTCAATACCTCAACGACACACTTGTTAGAAATGGTTCCATAAAGGGTAAAGAAACATGTGCACTTGTAAAGAAAGTAATGGAACGATTTCATCATTACCAGAACCTGATTAAAGAATAAGAAATACATCTGTATTCATCAGTATCATATATAAACTTGATTTACCACGAAGTAGCACGAGAAAAGTTCTTTGGTATTATTTGCTTTGGTTAATAAAGCGCATCAATGCCTGAAGCAATTGTGCCGTCTTTTGTCCGTAAATATTTCCCAAGTGTGGGGTGAGATAATTGGTATTGACTTCGAGTTGTATGCAAGGAATACCTTTGCCAGAAACAAATTTTGTAATGGTTTGGTTTTTCTCAGCAGCGAAATAGTCCTGAGATTGATTTATAAGCCCTTCATCGTAAAATGCAGTTTTTAATCTGCGTAGAAAATGTTTTTGTTTTAAATACGACCTGCCCTTCATTGTTCCATAATCGATATCGTAGGGTCTGTACTGATGAGAGCCGTGTAAGTCAATAACAAAAACTGATTTCAACTCAATCAACAGCTTGGCTAAAGTATCTTTAAATTCATTATTGTCGTAGTAGTTAGGGTCAGAAGGAGTTAAATATGTTGTGTACAATACCGGTACACTTGTTAACTTATTAAGTGCAATGGCAAGCGAACCTGTACCTGCATCTGCCTGCCGTATTTTACCTTCTCTTGTCTGAGCTGTGGCATGTGCTGCTATGACAAGGATATTCTTTGTCCCTTTCAGATATTCAAACCAACTGACATTTTCAGGCATTGCAGGAATGGGGGACCTTGTGGCAACCT
>CAZVOS010000227.1:0-5510 GCA_964628845.1 uncultured Bacteroidales bacterium
AATTATATACCAATCTGGCTAACAGATTCGAAAATAAAGACCTTAAAGTCGTGTTTCAATCACTGGCTATTGAAGAATCGAAACACAAATTACGATTCGAACTCGAATACGATGAATTTGTATTAAGAGAAAATTAATTCTAAGCATTACTTCACATTTTTTTATTAATTTTGTAAAAACACATTTACATATTAAAATAATTAATCATGTCCGAATCAAAATCTGTTGAAATTTTAAAAATGGCTCTGTTAATGGAGCACAGAGGTAAAGCTTTTTATAAAAAAGTAGCTGAACAAACCCAGAACGAAGATGTAAAAAAAATATTTAATATTATGGCTGATGAGGAGCAACTTCATATTGAGTTCTTGGGAAAACAGTTTTCTTATTTTCAAAAACACAATAAATTTGACTCAAATTTTATCAGTGCAGCCAATACAGATGAAAGTGTGGTAAATCAAATACTTTCAGAAAATATCAAAGATAAGATATCTGCATCAGGATTTGAAGCTGCTGCCATTTCTGCTGCTATTGATATGGAAAATAAAGCCATTCATGTTTACGGCGAGAGAGCTGCTCAAGCCACCGATATTTATGAAAAGGAACTCTATCAATGGTTAGCCAATTGGGAAAAAGAACACCATAAGGTTCTTAACGAACTCAATAAAGAATTAACCGAGAAGATATGGTACGATAATAACTTCTGGCCGTATTAAAAAGTTATATAAAGCTATCCTTAATTATCCAACAACAGCATTCGGAATTCATTAAGCATCATTGCTGTTGCTCCCCATACACTATAAGCATTTATTTCAAAACAGGGGGCTTCTATGGTATAGTTAAGTCCTGAAAATACTTTTATCTTTATCTCAAAGTCCTTTATCAGATTTTCAATGTCATACAGTATAAGTGTTTTAACTTCTGCCGTATCAATCAAAAATTCGGGTTTGTAATCAACATAGGCAATTACAGGATGCACTAAAAACTGGCTTGGAGGAATATAGAGCTGACTTAAGCTGTCAATAATTTGAATGTCTTCTTTACAAACGCCAATTTCTTCTTCGGTTTCGCGTAAAGCAGTAAAAATTAAATCTTTATCAGTTTCCTCTTTTTTTCCTCCAGGTAAGCCAATTTGCCCACTATGAACGCCATTGTAAGTGGTTCTTTCAATGAGTACAGAATACGCCTTTTCTCCTTCAGGATATAATAATATACATACTCCTGTTTGCTTTACAGAATTTTTATTTTTATCAGATAAAACCCTGCCAATAGGCATCATTTGAGAATGAGCTTCGCCTCCAGGAAGCTTCTTGCATATATTCTGCTGTACTAAATGAACGGCTTTTTTAAATTCCACAAAGAATTATCTATTTAGATTTAAGGAATTTCAATTTTTCTTCTAAAAGTTTAAGTTCCTCTTTAGCATCTTTAATTTTATTTTCAAATTCCTGCTTAAGCACATTGGCACTTTTGCTGTTTGCAAAAAAGCCGATATTATTTTCCCATAATTGAATGTCGGTGTTCAGTTGGGTAATCTTATTAGAGATAAAACGGATTTCATTTCGTATGGTATCGAAACTTTTGGGGTCATTTTTAAGTGACTCAAATTTTGATTTGTACCCCATGAGTTTTTTCTCAACAGGGTTTATTTTCATCTCTTCAAATTTTGCATTAATGGCATCTCTGAAAAGATTGTTTACCTTTTCCCTTTCTTCATGTGGCACATAACCAATAGCTGTAAACTCCCTCTGATATTCTTTAATGATATCAAAAACCTGTTTATTATCTCCTTCAATTTTATGATTTTCTACTTTTTCAATAAGCTCAAATTTGGCCTTTAAATTTTCTTTTTCTTTATCATCTATATGTGCAAAATAATCCTGTTTACGTTCAAAAAAGAAGTCACAAGCAGCCCTAAATTTTCTCCAAAGTTCATCAGATTGTTTTTTAGGTAGATGTCCAATATTTTTCCAATCGTTCTGAAGTTTTATCAGTGCATTGCTGGTATTCTTCCAGTCATTGCTCATTTTAAGGGCTTCTGCCTGATTGCATATATCTAATTTCAGATTATAGTTGTTGACATATTCCTCTTTAATGCTATCGAAATATTCTTTTTTATTATCAAAGAACAAGTCAATAGCTCCTCTGAAACGTTTCCAGATTTCATATTTATCTTCGGGAGCTACCAAGCCAATTTTTTTCCAGAAATTCTGAATTTCAATCACTTTGTCGGTAGCTTCCTGCCAAGCTTTGTGGTTTTTGTAATTTGTCTTTAGCAATTCCTCAATATTCTCGCAAAGGGCTGTTTTTGCTGCCAGATTGTTCTGCTGTTGAACTTTAATCTTTTCAAAATGTTCTTTTCTCCTTTCATTAACTTTTAAAGATGCCTGTCGGAATCTTTCCCAAACTTCTTCTTTTTTATCGGGAGGTAAGCTTCCAATTTCTTTCCATTCATCATGATAGATTTGTAATAATCTGTATGATTCATTAATGGAAGGGTTAAGCATAAGCTCTTCAGCTTTTTCGCATAAATCAATACATTGTTCAAGGTTTTTCTTCTTGTCCAAATCCCTCAGCTCTTCATTCATCCTAACCTTATCTAAAAATTTTTCAACAAGAAAATGATACGATTGCCACAAATTACTTGTTTCGGTGTGCGGCACCTGACCTGTTTCTTTCCATTCGAGCTGCAGTTTTCTAAAAGCATCGTAAGTATGCTTTAATTCATCTCCCGACTCGATGAGTTTTTTAATTGCTTCAAGAATTTGATTTTTCTTTTCAAGATTTAAATTTCTTTCGGTATTCAGGGCATCTTCATAAGTTTTTTTTCTTTGTTTATAAATCTTAAACGCCTCATTGAATCTTTGCTCTAATATATCAGTATCGGATTTAAAATCCAATTTTTTATTACTTTCTATGGCAAGAAACTCGTTTAATTTTCTTTCCTTTTCTTCTTTGGTGAGTTTAATAAATGCCAATTTAATTAAACCGATTTTCCTTTTACCCTTTTCAATATATTTGGTATTAACGGCTTTTTCGATAGCATCTACAAGTTCTTCTCTGGTTAGAATATCATAATCCACCTCCTCAGTTTCGTCTTCCTCATCCTGAAATTCATCAAAATCAGTAGGTGTTGTTTCATCAACTGAATGAGTTTCTATTTCAGTTTTTTGTTCAGCATTTTGTTTTAATTCAATGATTTCATGAGTACTTTCTTCATTAAGAATCTGGTCTTCTATACTCCCTGCTGAAATATTCTTTTCATTTTCTTCACCCAAATTATTTATGTCCTTTAATTCATCTGTTATTGCCATTGCTGCTTTGCTTTAATTATTCATAAATACGACTGTGATACAAAAATACTAATATTATTAATATGCCAATATATAATAAATTTGCTTTTGTTTTTATGATTTCGTTTTTTTTATTATTAATACTATCTTTGTAAAATAAAATTAAATTATCAAATTATGGAAATAAAAAAATTCATTTTAAAGCCACTCGTTTTAGTTAATGTTTTAATATTCATTTGTTTTATTTTGCTTCCTTACTTTTCGTTAAGTATTGGTCCGTGGGGAGGTGTAACAAAAACTGGTTTTGGCCTTTTCTGGTCAATTTTCGATAAATTTCATTTTCTAAATCTGATTTTAATAATAGTACCTGTTATCAATATTTATATGATTTATAAAATTTGGAAAAAGGAAGAAACTAATTTTACCATCTTTAAGGTAGTTATGTTTATAATTTTATTAATCCTGTTTCTCAACATTGCATTCTTTTCAGAAAAGAGTTCTATTAAATATGTTGGTTTTGGTTTATGGGTATCGCTTATACTATCTGTTGTGCAGTTTTTTGAAGAAAAGTTGACTCAATTGTTAACTAAAATATTCCCCGAAGAAAATAAAGCTGATTAATCTTATTATTTAGATTATAGCTTAACAATCTTCTTAGAGAATTTCCCTACGCCATTAATATTTAATATATATATTCCTTGTGGGTATTCATTAAATGGAATATTTATGTTGTCTTTTCCATTGAATAGGCCAGTATATATTATTTCACCAATTAGATTTGATATTTCAATTTTTACATTACTTTCGAAATCTAACAATACACTCAGACTTTCTTTTACTGGATTTGGATAAATAATAACTGAAGTGTTTTCATTATTTTTATCCAAACCCTGATAAAACACGGGGACAGTTTTTGTTATTGAATCGGAACCGCATGAATTATTGGAAATAACGAGTTTAACTTCATAATAACCCTCGCTGCTATATGTGTGCTGAGGGCTTATCAAACCTGAGGTTTGCCCATCGCCAAAATGCCATTGTAATAAAGTACCATTTAAGGATGTGTTTTCAAAATCAACTGTAAGATTTTGTGATGTATAATTAAAGTCGGCAACTGGATTTAAGATACTGGCTATTACTGGTTTTCTAATACTTATGCAAGATTCTCCCAACACCTCCCAATCGTAGAAATAATAGTAATAGTCTAGATTTGAGGCGCTGTTATCGTGAATAGATATTAAATTATTTACTGAATACGGGAAACTAGTTCCATTACTGTTTCTGTAAAGCAAAGCATAAGGTGTGGTACATTCAAGTTTATAATCAGAACCTGCCTGCAGCATAAAATCAAGCTCAATGCGATGTTCGCCTGTAGTAAGATAAATTGTGGTATCGTGTAAGATATTGTTATTGGCATCTTTTACAACAATTGTCCTGTCTTTATCAGATTGTGCATAAACCTTAACAGATTTTAAGCTAAGTGCTTTATAGCAATCAAACACAAGAAAATGGGTGTTACTGTTATTAAAATAAACACCATCACCTATGGTATTATCAACGGGCCCTACATTTTCGAGAGAAGAAGGCGTATGCTCTTCAACGTAATAAGTTGTTGTTTCATTTAAAACAGGTGTTTGGAAAATATTCCCTGTTAAGAGTGGCAAACCTCCGGTTAATTGAGCATACCATTTTAAAATACCACCGCTATTCGCAGTTGCCTGTAAAGAAATGGAAGCAGGTGTACAACTGCTGCCAGCCATAACTGTAGGTCCACTGGGTTTATCTATACGCACATAATTATTCAATTTTAAAGAGTCGACACCATAACTGTTTGTAACTCTTAATTTAATAGTTTTGTAACCATTAGTACTGTAAGTATGTTCAGGGTTTTGCAAAGCAGAAGTGGTACCATCTCCAAAATCCCAGAACCAAGATGTGGGACTTTTTGTTGACTTATCCATAAATTGTACACTTCCTGTACAAGTTTGACGGGGTATGGCCTCAAGAGCAGCAGTTGGTTTATAATCTATACCAAATGTAAATTGAATAGTATCATCGGCGGTAGTGATGTCGTATATTTCTATGCCCCCTTGTGAAAAATCAGATAAGAAACAATGGGGATTGGTCTGGTCGTTAAACGAAGTTCTACCCACATTTTGTGAAAAATAAGCATTGTTAATAGTACCATTATCTGTTAGCGTACCTCCGGGTCTGTATAGA
>CAZVOS010000228.1:0-5488 GCA_964628845.1 uncultured Bacteroidales bacterium
ATGCACAAAATAACATCTTTGGGGATATCAACTATGCCCTTAATGAAATAGCTGTCATTAAATCCGATATGTCTTCATTGATTAAAATTGATGTGTATTCAGATGAACTCTTCCTTAACACATACTGGGCTGATGGACTCCTTATTGCAACACCAACCGGCTCAACGGCTTACTCTTTAAGTTGCGGGGGGCCTATTGTTGCACCTGATTCTAAAAATTTTATCATCACTCCTATTGCCTCTCATAACCTCACAGTACGACCCATTGTTATATCAGATTTATCTAAAATACGGATTATTGTTAATACAAACAATACACCTTACATAATTTGCCTCGACTCCAGAAAATACAAAACTTCTAAAATATCAGAGTTTTTTATTTCTAAAAAAGACTTTACCTTTAATCTTATAAAACTTAATGAAGATAATTTCTTCTCAACAATTAGAAACAAATTAATGTGGGGCTTAGATAAAAGAAATTGACATGCTTAATCTTTATGAAAAAATTTATAAAAATTCATTATATTTGCACATTTTTTATTAGTATTATGAACTCTTTTTTACGTAAATCAATCCTATATTTATTTTCATTTTGGCTTTCATTAAATATATATGGGCAAACACAACGATGGAAATACAACAGGTCCGAAGTATTTTTTGGGACAGGTGCATCCAACTTTATTGGAGAATTAGGCGGAAAAGATGGCATTGGTACAAACAATATGAGGGACTTCGACTTTCCTTCTATCAGACCATTAACACATTTTGGGTACGCCTATAAAATAGGCCCTAAAAATATTCTTAAAAGTGATATCACATTCGGATATATTTATGGCGATGATAAATTCACTAACGAAACTTTCAGAAACAACAGAAACATACATTTCAGAAGCTCTATTTTTGAAATCTCTACTTACATCGAATTTTATATCTTTCAAGAAAAAGAAGGTGCTAAATATACACTTTCGGGGTACAGGTTAAGACCTAAGAAAAATTCTTTCCTGCTTATGTTTAGCAGTGGCAAAATAAATGTCTATCCCTATTTCTATACTGGCATAAGTTTTTTCCATTTTAACCCACAGGCCAAATATCCAAAAGATGGCGACATACAATCCATGCAGGGCAAGTGGGTAAGTCTCAGACCCCTTAAAACTGAAGGACAGGGCTTAATACCCACACGTCCCGAATACGGTCTTAACCAAATTGCTATTCCTTTTGGCTTTGGTGTTAAATATCCCATGGACCTATACTGGTCTTTCAGTTTCGATTATGGTTTCAGATTAACATTTACCGATTATATTGACGATGCCAGCACCACTTATGTTGACCCTAACATGCTCCGTAATTCTATCGGTGGCGAACAAGGTGAACTTGCAGCTCATTTCTCAAACCCAAATAATAAAAATCTGGGGAATTCTATCACTTTTCCTGGTCAACAAAGAGGCGACATCAGAGATAAAGATGCTTATATGTTTGCCAAAATTACCGTTTATTATAAAATAACAGAAAAAGTTAAAACTGCAATACCAAAATTCAAATAATGCCGTTAAGATATTCAAAATTCGATACTTCAAGAATGAAAAAAAACATAATAAACTCCTTACTTATTGTTATTTGTCTTTTAGCTCATCCTGCTTTTGCACAACGTGCCGAAATAGGCGTTTTTGGAGGTGGTTCTTATTATCTTGGGGATATAAACCCTAAGAAAAATTTCGAATTAACACAACCCGCTGCTGGTCTTTTAGTCCGCTACAATCTAAGCCCCAGATTTGCAGTTAAAGTAAATGGAATTTGGGGAAATGTTAAGGGAGATGACGCTGTGACTAAGTTTAACGAAAAAAGAAATCTAAGCTTCAAATCACAAATTATTGAATTCTCTGCACAACTCGAACTCAACTTCCTCCCCTATGTTACAGGCCATAAAGATTACTACTTTTCACCATATATGTTTGCAGGTATTGCCGCTTTTAATTTTGAACCCATGGCTCAATACGATGGCAAATGGTATAGTCTGCAACCACTTGGAACAGAAGGTCAGGGAACTATGTCTTATTACGACCGTAAACCCTATAGTCTCAATGCCTTGTCGTTCCCTTTTGGCCTTGGGTTTAAATATGCTTTGGCCAATAAAATATGTGTGGGTGGCGAATGGGGTATGCGGAAAACAAATACCGACTACCTCGACGACATAAGCACAACTTACGCCGACCCCAGTATTCTTACTGCTGAAAACACACCCGTTTCGATGATTCTGGCCGACAGATCTGTTAAACTTCCTGGAGAACCAAGCAACACTGGCCTACAAAGAGGAAACTCAACCAATAACGATTGGTACTCCTTTGCAGGTCTTTTTATTACTTTTAAAATCACAAAAAAACGCAAAGGCGACTGCCCTACTTATCAGCAATATAAAAAATATAAAGATTATTATAAAGATTAACTTGCCTTCAAAAAATGTCGTATAAAGATAATATTGACTTTAATAAACTCCCTTCTCATATTGCTGTTATTATGGACGGCAACGGCAGATGGGCAAAAAAGAAAGGATACGAACGAAATATAGGTCATCAATATGGAGTCGTTTCTGCTACTGATATTGTTGAAGCTGCCAGAGAAATTGGCATTAATTACATAACTCTTTACACTTTCTCAACCGAAAATTGGAACAGACCCAAAGATGAAATTGATGCCCTGATGAAACTACTTGTCGAATCTATTCATAAAGAAACATCCCGCCTCATCGAAAACAATATCAGACTACTTGTCATTGGTGATATTAATGCCCTCCCTAAAGTCTGCATTGACCAATTAAATGAAACTATGAACCTTACTAAAAATAATTATACCACATCTTTAGTTCTGGCTCTCAGCTATAGTTCAAAATGGGAAATCATTAATGCCGTAAAAAATATTGCCCAAGACGTACAAAAAAATAAAATATCTACCCAAGATATTAACGAAAATCTTTTTAATTCATACCTTACAACACATCATATACCCGAACCAGAACTACTCATCCGCACCAGCGGAGAAAACAGAATAAGTAACTTTTTACTCTGGCAACTCGCCTATACCGAACTTTACTTTACTGAAACACTCTGGCCCGATTTCAGAAAAGAAGAATTCTTTAAAGCTATTGTCGATTACCAAAAAAGAGAACGCAGATTCGGTAAAACAAGTGAACAGATTGCCAACAACATTTAATATGAAAAAAATCCTCTTCCTCATCATCATATCTTCCCTATACAGAATATCTTTTTGTCAGACTTATATCAACGATGATACAAACACCCTCGACTATGCAAACCCTAAAGAATATGAACTGGGTGGCATTACTATATCCGGCGTGCAGTTCCTTGATAATAACATCATTATTATGCTTACAGGTCTTAGCGTAGGAGATAAAATTTCAGTGCCAGGTGATAAAATATCCTCTGCCATTCAAAACTTATGGAAACAAGGATTATTCGGAAATATTGAAGTAACTGTCGCTAAAATACACGAAAACACAATATTCCTCGATTTCAAAATTGAAGAAAAACCACGCCTCTCTAAATTCGCATTTAATGGCATTAAAAAATCAGAAGCTGACAACTTAAGAGAAAAAATAAATCTTACAAAAGGAGATGTTATTACCGACAATACAATCATTAGAACTAAAGATATTATCAAAAATTACTTTATTGATAAAGGTTTCCTCTTTACTGAAGTTGACATCATACAGAAAAAAGATACCCTAACTTCAAACAGTATTATACTAAGTATTAATATTGATAAAAAAAATAAAGTAAAAATCAACAATATCAAATTCAGCGGCAATACTCCCTACAAAAGTAATATCATTAAAAGATTTAAAGGTAAAGATGAATTCTTATCCGAAGCTTCGTTAAGACGGACTATGAAAAACACAAAACAGAAAAATTTCTTCCGCATCTTCAAGGCCTCACGCTTCCTCGAAAGTGATTTTGAAACTGACAAATCTAATATCATTGATAAATACAATGAACTGGGGTTCCGCGATGCAAGCATTATTTTTGATACTGTATATAAACATGATGATAAAACTGTAAACATTGACATTAATATTTCAGAAGGACATAAATATTATTTCCATGATATTAATTGGGTAGGCAATACAAAATATTCTGATACCTATCTTTCAAATATTCTCGGTATAAAAAAAGGAGATGTTTACAATCAGAAAGTTTTAGATTCAAAGCTCTATATGAGTCAGGAAAGTATTGACGTAAGCTCACTTTACCTTGACGATGGCTATTTATTCTTTTCCTTAACACCCGTAGAAGTTAATGTAGAAAACGATTCCATTGACTTGGAAATACGCATTTATGAAGGCAAACAAGCCAAAATTAAAAGAGTAAGTATTTCGGGCAACACCAAAACACACGACCATGTTATTTTGCGTGAAATACGTACTAAACCTGGTCAGCTTTTCAACCGCTCTGATATTATACGCAGCCAACGCGAACTCCTCCAACTGGGATATTTCAATCAGGAAACACTGGGAGTTAATCCTAAACCCGACCCTAGCGATGGCACAGTCGATATTGAATATACTGTAGAAGAAACTTCTTCCGACCAGGTTGAACTCTCAGGTGGCTGGGGTGCAGGAAGAGTTGTAGGAACTTTGGGCGTATCATTCAACAATTTCTCATTCAGAAATTTCTTCAAAAAAGGCGCATGGGCTCCTGTCCCTTCGGGCGACGGACAACGACTGAGCTTAAGAGCACAATCTTATGGCGTAGGTTTCCAGTCCTATAACCTTTCTTTTACAGAACCATGGTTTGGTGGTAAAAAACCAAACGCCTTAAGTGTTTCACTTTACCATTCTATACAATCAAACGGACTCCCAAAAACTGACGACAACAGAGAAGCCATTGCCATCAATGGATTATCTGTAGGTTTAGGAAAAAGACTCACATGGCCCGACGATTATTTTACAATATATCATACTGTTGGTATTCAGAATTATCAGGTGGACAATTATTTTTCATCATTCTCTTTCTCAGATGGCTATTCCAATAACCTGAGTTATTCAGTACTTTTTGGTCGTAATTCTATCGACGCCCCTATTTATCCCAGAACTGGCTCAGAAAATGTATTGTCCCTACAACTTACACCACCCTTTTCTTTGTTTTCTAATAAAGATTATAGTCTTTTAAGCGACCAGGAAAAATACAAATGGATAGAATACCATAAATGGAAATTCAGTACTTCGTGGTACACCAAATTGGCAGGAAATTTGGTATTGAATATGCGTTCAAAATTTGGATTCCTTGGATTATATAACAGAAATATTGGCACCTCTCCTTTCGAAAGATTTTATCTCGGTGGCGACGGTTTATCCGGCTTTTCACTTGACGGAAGAGAAATTATTGCCCTCAGAGGTTATGCCAACAATTCTCTTACTCCAAGAGGCAATTTTGGCTACATAGGTGGTACTATTTATAATAAATATACAATGGAATTAA
>CAZVOS010000229.1:0-5485 GCA_964628845.1 uncultured Bacteroidales bacterium
ACCATTTTAGTTTCGATACATTCATCATAAACCTTTACAGTTGAGTAGGCATCGTAGTCATCTCCATTATCCACAATAGGAATTCGTTTATTCTTTCTAAAATGGTCAATAACCAGATTATGAGCAATACGGTTTACCCAGGGTAAAAACTTACCTTCTTCGTTATAATTACCAGTTTTTAAAGTATAGATGACTTTAATGAAAGTATCCTGAAAAATATCTTCTGCAAGATGTTTTTCTCTTACAATCATCAAAATATAATTAAAAACCTTTCTTTTGTAACGACAGATAAGAATTTGTATTGAAGCTTCGTCGCCTAACTTGTAGTTAGTGATAAGCTCATTATCGGTTAATAATGATTGAGCTTTCATGGTTTTACCAATTATTGATTAATAATAAAGGGTAAAATTTTAACCGATAATATGTCTCCTATTTTGGTGAATAATTATGGCAAATATACAACATAAAATTACAGAATGCAATAAATTTTAAGTTTTTTTAACTTGTTTTTTTTTATCATCTTTTAAAACTGGCTTCTATTGTGATTTTTAAAAAACTTATCCCTTATTATATAACTTCGTTTTTATAATTTTATTTTATAAAGTTTATTATTTTTTACTGAGAGTTATGATAAATCTTTATTATTTTTGGTTTTTGAAAATAATATAGTTGAATTTATTTATTACAATAAGGGTTCTTGATGTTGTTGATATATTGTTGGTTGCTTATCTCTTGTATTTTATATACAATTTATTAAAAGGTACAGTGGCCATCAATATTTTTATTGGTATCATAGCGGTATATTTTTTCTGGCGTATCATTAAAATATACCAGATGGAAATGCTGGGCGAAATACTCGGTCAGTTTTTCAGTGTGGGAGTTATTGCATTAATCATAGTTTTCCAGCAGGAAATAAGGCATTTTTTATTTTTACTGGGTAAAGCAAAAGTATTTGAGCGTGGTTTTAAAATGAAAAATGTATTATTAGGAAAATGGCAGGTAACCGAAGAATTTTATCTGAAGATACCAAAAATTATTGCCGCTATTAATAATATGAGCCGCAGCAAGACAGGGGCATTAATTATCTTTACTAAAAAAAACGAGCTTTTATCGTATGTAGAGACTGGAGAACAAATTAATGCTACAATTTCAGCGCCTTTGCTTGAAAATATATTTTACAAAAACAGTCCTCTGCACGATGGTGCAGTTATCATTACTGATAATAAGTTAAAAGCAGCACGTTGTATTTTACCAATAATAGACGACCCTGACTTCCCAGAAGATTTGGGGCTGCGACACCGTGCAGGAGCAGGTGTAACAAAAAATACTGATGCCATAGCCGTTATTGTATCAGAACAGACGGGTCAAATCTCGATGGCTCAGAACGGAGAGATTCACAGAAAATTATCTCCCGAAGATGTAAGGATTAAGCTTGAAGAATCATTCTTAAAATAAATATCCTTTAATATCAAAATTCAAATCTCAGAAAGATTACAGGTATGCGCGACAGGTTATAAACATAGTCCACTTTTTTTAGATATTTGTCATAAGTTTGATATTCAACATTTTTTCTGTTGAAGATATTGGTAACATCCACTGCCAGTTCTCCTGCAAAACGCTTCATATTAACTCTGTAACGTAAACGTAAATCCAATTTAATAAAAGCAGGATATTGTTCATTAAAAGCAAGTGAATCATAGTAAACCATATATCCGTATGCATTTGAAGTGCTCAGGTCAATGGGTATATAACGCTGACCTCCAATATAGCAGAACTTCGTATGTAAACCATAAGTACTGTTCTTCTGGAAGCGAAATTTAAAGTCCTTACCTGCCAAAAATGATAATAAGTAGTTGGTATTAAACCTTGTATTTCTCAAATTATTAAAGCCATCGTAATATTTCGATTCAAATATTGTGGCTGTTAGAAGGTAATAATAGCCCTTGTTCAAGAATTTTTCGAAAGTGGTTTCTACACCATAATTATAGCCCTTGCCATTTGAAATAAGCTGATTATAATTCATAATATTATCGTCTGTAGCAAAATTTAATAATGAAAAATAGGGATTAGTTATACTTAAGGGTATATTATTCAGGGATTGATAGTAGGTTTCAACTTTTAACCTTAAATTTTCTGAAAGCTGCCGTTGATAAGCCAGAATAAAGTGCATGCTTTGAGAGAAACCGAGGTTTTTGTTAGGCAAGCTTATTTGTTCAAGAGAGTCTATTGTCTCTAAAAAATAAATGGCATAAGCTTGAGTTTGATTATGAATACCAAAGCCAGCAGTGAGTGTATTATGTTTAAAAAAATCCCATTTAATACTTAAACGTGGTTCGAGACACTTTTTATTATTCAGAAATAATTTCATGGCATTAACACCAGTAGTAAACAGCAGGTTTTCGTTTAGTTGATGCAACCACTGGATATGTACATTAGCACGTTGCAAATTTCCATTAAAAGAAGAAATAATATGTTTTTCGCTTGAGGGGTTATAATGGACTGTATAATTATTGTTGACAATCTCCGACGACTGAGCTGCTGCACCTGAACGTATAATGTTACGGTTGTTTAGTTTTGAATTTAAAAGAACGTTGACACTGTATTTATATTCTGTAAATTCGCTGAAATATTTTTCATAAACTTTATAATCCAAACCAGTTGAATCGCTTCCATCGAAGGGGTTGTATGCGGATACCGACACATTGGTTTTAAAATATGTTTTACTGCTCAGTAGATGTTGGAACGAAAAAGCTGTGATACCCATCCGGGTACCACTGATGTACCCATTTCTGTTTTGTGGAGGTGTTAAAAAATCAATAGATTTTTCGGGTTTATAATCGGCGGTACTTTTACCTGCAATACCCCAGAATGAGAAGAAGCCCTTATTAAGAGGGAAGTTAAATTTAAAGGATATATCCTGAAAATTGGGTATGGCTTCAATAATTGAGATACCCAGTTCGTCGAGTAAACTAAGAGTAGAATAGCGGTAATTGATGATATAGGAGGCATTTTTTCCTTTTATAAAAGGACCTTCGGCACCTGCTTCAAAGCCGTTTACGCCTGCCTGGGCTATGTATTCTCTGTTTTCGTTATTGCCATTACGCATTTTAAGGTCGAAAACGGCAGAGAGTGCATTGCTGTATTCGGCAGCAAAAGCACCTGTATGGAAATCGGAATTATCGAGCAGGTTATTGTTAATCATGCTGATGGCACCTCCTGAGCTTCCAGCCACTGCAAAATGATTGGGATTGGGTATTTCTACCCCATCGAGCATCCACAGAACACCCATAGGGGAATTGCCTCTTACAATAATGTCGTTTCTTTTGTCGGACACAACAGATACGCCTGCAAAATTAGCCGCCATACGCGAAGGGTCGCCCCAGCTTCCAGCATATTTATTGGTTTCTTCTACACTGAAGCTGCGGGTACTCACCACCGACATGTCATTCATGGCTTCGTGTTTGGCATGTTTTGCCGTTATAATAACCTCTTCGTTTTGAATGAAACTGGGTTTTAATTCAATATTAATATAAGTTTCCCTAGCACTCGAAATTTCGATTTCACGTAAAATCACATCTTCATATCCTAAAAAACTTATTCTGAAACTTTGCCTCCCTACAAGCACCTTTTCAAGTCGAAAATACCCGTTGACATCTGTAACCGTTCCTTTTAATGGCTCAGTATTGAGCAATATAACATTAGCACCCGGCAAAGATATTTTTGTGTCTTTATCGCTAACGCGTCCCCTTACATTCTGGGTATAGGTTTGTGCATTAAGATTTATACCCGAACACATAAAAATAAAAAAAGCAAAGAGACTAAAGTACCGCATAAATGAGACATTTAATTTATAGTACGCATAAAAATACTTTTTTTTGCTAATTTTCTAAGATACAAAATTAGCAAAAAGACAAGCTTTTTATAAATAACAATATTTAATTTAGATATTGTATTACAATATATTATACGTTTTATACTTTTGTAAATAAAAACAATCATCCATGAAGTTCGAAGAGAAGTATTCATTAAAGGATTATAATTCTTTTCATGTGGAGCACTATGCCCGATATTTTGGCAGGTTCAACACTCTTAAATCTTTATATACATTTTTTAAAAATAAGGATATTAAAGATAATATCTTAATTCTCGGAGGAGGAAACAACATACTGTTTACAAAAGATTTTGAGGCCTATGTATTAAAAAATGAAATTAAGGGCATAGAAATCATTTTTGAAGATGCAGATAGTGTTATTATAAAAGCCGGAGCAGGAGAGGACTGGGATAGCTTTGTGAGTTATTGTGTAGAGCGTGGGTGGGGCGGACTCGAAAATCTATCGTTGATTCCCGGTACTGTTGGCAGCAGTCCCATACAAAATATAGGGGCTTATGGCGTAGAGGTAAAGGATGTTATTGTATCGGTGGACACATTCCATATAGATAAGTTAAAAAATGAAACTTTCGACAATAGTACGTGTGAATTTGGTTACAGAGATAGTGTTTTCAAAAAACGATTCAAACACACACATATCATCACAGGAGTAAGATTCATGCTTCATAAAAACAACACATTGAACACCGGCTACAAAGCTTTATCTGATGAGTTAGAAAGTAGAAAGATATACAAACCCGATATAAAAGATATCAGACAATTGGTTTGCGACATACGTAACAGCAAACTTCCCGACCCCAAACTATTGGGTAATGCAGGGAGTTTTTTTCAAAATCCCCTAGTTAACAAAACATTTTATGAACGGTTAAAAATAAGAGAGCCCAAACTGATAGCATATCCTTCGGGAGATAATTATTATAAGCTGGCAGCCGGCTGGCTTATTGAAAATGCAGGATGGAAAGGTTACAGGGAAGGAGATGCAGGTGTACACGAAAAACAATGCTTAGTACTTGTTAACTACGGAAGTGCAAAAGGCAGGGATATATTAAATCTGGCACATAAAATAAAAAAATCGGTATATGATACGTATGGTGTTGAGCTGCTGTTTGAAGTAAATATTATTTAAGAAAATTCAGAACTTATGGAAATTAAAGAAGCACAAGATGTGGTTGACCAATGGATAAAGAAGCATGGGGTAAGGTATTTTAATGAACTTACCAATTTATCTCTTTTGGTAGAAGAAGTAGGCGAAGTGGCACGTATTATGGCAAGGCAATATGGTGAGCAGTCGTTTAAAGAAAATGAAAAGGGAAGTTCCTTGGCAGATGAACTGGCTGATGTGTTATTTGTGCTTATATGCATAGCCAATCAAACTGGCATTGACCTTACGGATGCTTTACAGAAAAGTATTGAAAAGAAAACAGGCAGGGACCGTTTAAGACATAAAAGAAATAAGAAAATTAATTAATTGATTATAATACCAAATTGATAAATGATTTTGCGCTCACGTTTTAAACCAATTGGTAAAAACAGTCAGGTTCCATCGTTTTTTTTAAACACTTATAAATTCAAATAAGTATAAAATACAAATTATTT
>CAZVOS010000230.1:0-5468 GCA_964628845.1 uncultured Bacteroidales bacterium
CATGGAGCACCTTAGCGGATGGAAGAAAAATATGGCGTTTGGCCATTACATCACCTGGAGCCAAAGCCATAGGTGTTAATTTCGATAAATTTTGGCTGCCAAAAGGGAGTCGTTTATTTGTTTACAATGAAGCAAAGGACCAGATATTAGGCGCATTTACCTCCGAAAACAATCATGAAAGTTTAATTTTTGCTATTCAGTTACTCAAGGGTGAAACTGCTATTCTCGAATATGTGGCTCCTGAGTATGAATCACTAGGTTATATTGATAAAAGAAATGCTACAGAAAAAGAAAAAATTAGCTTGTTTGCAAAGCCACAACTAAGCATTTCAGAGATATGCTATGCTTACAGAAATGTGGGCTTTATTACTGGAGATTTTAAAGATTCTTCATGCGAAGTTAATATCAATTGCCCCGAAGGAACTAACTGGCAAAATCAGAAAAAAGGAGTGGCACGCATATCGGTAAAAGAAGGAGGCAGTTATGGCTGGTGTACGGGCTCGCTTGTAAATAACATCAATCAGGATTGTACACCTTATTTTCTTACTGCCGACCATTGCGGAGGAACAGCCAGTGCTTCAGATTTGAACCAATGGGTGTTTTATTTCAACTACGAATCTTCTACCTGCACTGGCTCAACAGGACCCACAAACCAAACAATGACGGGTGCTACGCTCAAAGCCAGAGGCCCACAAAGCGGGGGTTCAGATTTTTTATTACTTCAATTAAATTCTTCAGTACCTACTGGCTATAATGCCTTTTATAATGGGTGGAATAAAGGCACAACAGGAAGCCCTAGCGGTGTTACTATACACCATCCTGCAGGTTTAATCAAAAAAATATCTACTTATACCACAACATTAACTTCTTCAACATGGTCTGGTGGAGCTTCCAATGCACACTGGCTTGTTCACTGGGCGCAAACACAGACCGAATGGGGTGTTACAGAAGGTGGCTCATCCGGTTCACCCATATTCGATAATAATAAAAGGATTGTGGGTACTCTTACTGGTGGCAGTTCCTATTGCAGCACACCCACACAGCCCGACTTATACGGTAAGTTCTCCTATCACTGGCAATCGAACGGCACAACAAATAACAGGCAGCTCAAACCTTGGTTAGACCCTAATAATACTGTTACAACCCTCGATGGTACAAGTACATGTGGTGGTACACCCGGTGGTTTGGTTTGTACCAGCGCTATAAATTTAACTTGTGGACAAACCTACACAGGTACAACTGTTGGAGGTGCATCGAATGTTTCGACTTACAACTGCCAGACATGGAGCGAAAGTGGCCCTGAGAAAGTGCATAAAGTAAGCACAACTGCCACAGGTAATATTACTGCTACATTAAGCGGTATGAGTGCAGACCTGGATGTATTTATTGTAAGCAGTTGCAGCGAAAATGCCTGTGTTGCAAGTGGCGATAATGTTGCTACTTATAACAGTGCTCCTGCAGGTACTTATTATATTGTTGTTGATGGTTATCAAGGTGCCAGTGGTGCTTACACGCTTAATGTAACATGTTCTGGTGGCACCACTCCTTCTTCTTGTGATACCCTTACAAATGTTGGTTCAAGCGAAAGTCTAACTTATTATGGCATTCAAGGTCAATGGGGTTATCTGGCAGGTCATAACGGTTATCAGATAACAGCTTATGCCGATAAATATTCTAATACAGGAACCAAATACATCAAACATGCATGGGTGGCTGTGGCTAAAGCCCATAACGCGTATAGCACATCAAGTGTTACTTTTAAAGCTTGGAACGGCTCCGGCTCTACTCCCGGCAGTGCACTGGGTTCAAAATCATTTATGATAAACACTTTCACTCCTACCCAATGGAAATTAATTGACTTCACAACACCTATTGCAGTAACAGGCAATTTCTACTTTGGCTTCGAAATAAATTACAGTGCCGCCGATACTTTTGCCGTTTATATTGCCACACACAGACCTTCAGGAACAAATACCGCATATCTTTATTATAACAGTGCCTGGACCGATTTTGCAACAACATTTTCAGGAACTCTGAATACATCACTCGGTATTGAACCTGTTGTCTGTACAACAGTTGACCTTGAAGAATACGGCGACATTGCCAACAAAATTCTCATCTTCCCCAATCCTGCCAATGATATGCTGGCTGTTGATTTTGGTTTCTTTACTTCAAAAATTGATGAAATTATTGTCTATGATGTGATTGGTAAAGTGATTGAAACAATTGACATCAACTCTTTGGACAATAATAAAGCATATATATCCCTTGATAATTACCAATCCGGTTTGTATTTCATATCTGTTAAAACCAGCTCCAAAACTACTGTTAATAAATTTACTGTCATTAAATAACATCCTCTAAACATAAAATTGTCTTTTATTACGTATTGGCAATTTCTTAAAATTAAGAAATGAAAAAAACATTATTCCTTATATTATTTGTATGTTCTTATATTATTGTATATAATCAAAATTATCATACCGACAAACACCCAGATGTAACTGAACGTTGCTCTATGGACGCCTACGATAATTTGATGAGAAGTGAAGACCCTGATTATGATATTAAAAGGGCTGCCATCGAAAAAGAGCTACAATACTGGATTGAAAACAATCAGGAAGAAATTATAAATAATAAAACCATCATTACTATTCCTGTTGTTGTACATATATTATATTATATTGATAATCCTGCATATAATCTTCCTGAATCAAGGGTTTTAGAACAGATACAGATGCTCAACGACGATTACCGCCGCCTTAATGCTGATGCTGCCAATACACCATCGGTTTTTAATTCTGTGGCTGCCGATTGTCAGATTGAATTTTGCCTTGCCAAACGCACACCCAATAATGTATATACCAATGGTATAGTACGCGTAAAAACTACTGTCAGCCAGTTTGCTTTTGGCAATGCCATGAAATATACCGCACAAGGAGGCAGCAATGCATGGGATAGAAATAAATATCTCAATTTATGGGTATGTAATCTGGGAGGGGGGCTGCTTGGTTTCTCTCAATTTCCTGGCGGACCAGCAGCTACCGATGGTGTGGTAATACATTATAGGTATTTCGGAAAAACAGGTGCAAGCGCCCCTTATAACAAAGGACGCACAGCTACTCACGAAATAGGACACTGGCTTAACTTATACCATATCTGGGGTGATGATGCTTCCGGCTCCTGCACTGGCTCTGATTATTGCAACGACACACCCAACCAGACTGATGAATATTACGGTTGCCCCACATTCCCACAAAATACTTGCAGCAGTGATGATATGTTTATGAATTATATGGATTATACAGACGATGGCTGTATGAATATTTTTACCATCAATCAACGCTCTCGAATGTTAGCCACCCTCAATGGACAAAGAGCAAGCTTAAAAACTTCTGATGGATGTGTACCCGGAACTGGTATTTTTGATAATGATATTCTTGCTTCAAATCTGATGGTTTACCCCAATCCTGCTCAAAATTACTTAAATATTGAACTCTCATTGCCCGATGTACAAGATGTATGCATTTCTTTAATAAATAATCTGGGGCAGCTAATCTATAAGAAGAATCTGAAAAACACTCTTAATATAACAGAAAATATAAACATAGAAGAACTTCAGAATGGTATATATTTGATTAAGATTGATGGTCAGAACTTTTCACTACACAGAAAAATATGTGTTTTGTAAAACATTTATGTCAGAACGTTATCACTTTCTTATAAATAATATTAAATTATCAAAACCCCTTCAACTTATCGGGCATAAAATTATTCAGAACAAACGCATAAGTATTGATGAGGCACTTGTATTATATAATGAGTCAGAACTTCCTTTTTTAGCATCACTTGCCCATCATGTAAGAACTCTTAAGAATGCTGATTTTGTGTATTATATAAAAAATATTCACATCGAATATACCAACCAGTGTGTCAATAAATGTGTATTCTGTTCTTTCAGAAGCAGGTCGGCCAATGACATCTGGGAACTATCCCCAGAAAACATTATTGATATTGTTCGTCAAAATATGATTAATGGAATCAAAGAAGTGCATATTGTTGGAGGTGTGCATCCTGATAAGGATATATACTTCTGGTTGCCTATTTTAAAAACGATTAAATCAGCTTATCCGCATATTCATATTAAGGCATTTACTGCTGCTGAATTGGATTATATTATATCTAAAGCCAATATGAGCATTGAAGAAGGACTGAAATTACTTAAAGAAAACGGATTGGATTCAATTCCTGGTGGTGGGGCAGAAATATTTGACATTACTTTGCAGAAAAACTTATTCCCCACCAAAATAAACTGGCAACAATGGTTGTATATACATAAAACAGCCCACAAGCTAAAAATACCATCGAATGCCACCATGCTTTACGGACATATTGAAAACATACACCACCGTTTGTTCCATTTGGAGAAACTAAGAGAACTACAGGATGAAACCAATGGTTTTAATGCTTTTATACCCTTGAAGTTCAAAAATAAAAACAATGAGATGAAGGGTGTAAACGAAACAATGCTTATAGAAGATTTGAAAATGTTTGCTTTATCGCGTATCTTCCTTGATAACTTCCCGCATATAAAGGCCTACTGGCCTATGCTTGGCAAGGAGGCAGCCCTGCTGGCTCTCGACTTTGGAGCCGATGATATGGATGGCACCATAAACAATTCTACAGTCATATATTCTAAAGCAGGAGCCAGCGAACAAAAACCCCAAATAAGCGAAGCAGAAATGATTGAACTCATAAAAAGTCATAGAAAAAAACCTCTCGAAAGAGATGAAAGCTACCAAAAGCAAGTCTGCGCTTCACTGTGTAAACGAAAGGGCATAGGATACTGAACCCGACTAAGAAACGTTTAACTTTTTATCCTGACAGGGTTCGCAGAACCTGTCAGGGATAAAAAACACACATCAGGTTTTCACTTTGAAAAAATCTATAGGATGTTGAACTCTTGACTAAGCCCTTGATTATTCGGCAAGTATCTTTACATTATAAATCTCATCTTGTGTAACAACCTTCACAAAATAAACACCTTTACTGATGTCGGCCAGATGAACCATCAGTTCCGTATTAATGGGCTTGTCGTTTCTATAAACAAGTTTTCCAAGCCAGTCGTAAATGATGACTCTTTCTACTGATGAAAGCTCTTTCAGATTAAGGATAAATGTATTTCTGAAAGGATTAGGATATACAGAAATAGTATTCTTTTGAACCTCAGTAAGGGATGCTATAATAAAGTTATAGCCATTAGAAACAGCTTCGCACTGGAATTGATTTTGAACATGAACATAATAATTACCAGATACTAAAGGCACATAATAGGGCAAAACAGCTCCGTTTATCATACAGTTATCATCGTACCACTGGTAAGAACTGGCTGGTGTTGCATAAAGAGTATCGCCTGTTTGAGTAATAACGGGTTGTGGAGGTAAAGGATTTACAATAATATTTTTAAC
>CAZVOS010000231.1:0-5451 GCA_964628845.1 uncultured Bacteroidales bacterium
ATCTCACTCAAAGCATCACTGAATAGTTACGAATGCCCCTATCACATGAGTCAATTTACCTCCAACCATTATATCTGGCAAAATAATTTTAAAAAAACCACACAATTTGATGCAGGTATTTTATACGCTTATAATGACCTTAAAGCCTGTATCGAAGTGCAACAGTTAACAGATATGGTGTATATGGATTACAATGCTGAACCCCGCCAATATAGCAGTTCATTACAATTGATACGGTTTTCATTATCAAAAATATTTAAATGGAAGTCATTTTATCTTTATAACAGCATATATCTGCAATATACATCACGTCCTTTGATATATCCTTTACCTCTTATTGTCAATAACCACAGTTTTTTCTGGAGTACACATCTTTTTAAGAAGGCACTTTATGCACAAACAGGAATTGACGTATATTATAATTCCTCTTTTAAAGGTGCTGCATACATGCCTGCCATCAGACAGTTTTATTTGCAGGATGCCGTGCTAACGGGTAACTATCCATTTTTTGATGTCTTTGTAAACTTACGCATCAAGCGGGCAAACATTTTTGCCAAACTGACGCATCTTAATCAGGGCTTTATGGGTTACACCTATTATAATGTGCCCGATTATCCGCTTCAAGGAAGGGCATTTAAGCTGGGGATTTCGTGGAAGTTTTATGATTAACTCTTAAATTTTATTAAAGTATATAACTCTTTAGTTACCTTTTAGCCTACAAATAATTACATATTTTTGGAAATTTAGTCACATTTGAGATTTAAATTTGTGAATAATTAACTCATGAAAGTAAGGATATATTCATACTTTTGTTCCTTAATTAAAAATTATGACAATGAAGAAAATGACACTTTCTCTTTTACTGTTCTTATCTTATGCACTTGCTACTCAAGCTCAATGGATAACGCTCACAAGCGGAACAACAACTGATTTGACTTCTGTATTTTTCACCTCTCCCGACACTGGCTATGCAGTTGGGTTGGATGGTATTATAATAAAAACTGTGAATGGTGGAACTTCCTGGTCATCACAAAATAGTGGCGTTACTTTTATTTTAAATGATGTGTTCTTTATCAACAATAATACTGGTTATATTGCAGGTGCTCAGGGTACAATTCTAAAAACTACAAATGGCGGTACTTTATGGACGCCCCTTACAACAGGAACAACAGATGTTATTCGTTCTGTGTATTTTATTAATGAGAATGTTGGCTATGCTGTTGGTGGCTACAATGTCGGTGGTGTCATTTTTAAAACAATTAATGGTGGTAATACGTGGACTGAACAAACCTCTAATTATAATTACTGGCTCAACGATGTTTATTTTGTAAATGAAAATGTGGGATTTGCTTCGGGAGGTGAAAGCATCAACGGAAAAATACTTAAAACATCCGATGGTGGTATTAATTGGACAATACAAAACTTGCCAACAAACTATGCTATGAACAGTATCTATTTTGCAAATGCCAACACAGGTTTTGCAGCAGGTAATAGCGGAGAGATTCTAAAAACAACAAACGGTGGCAACAACTGGGAACAAGTAAGCAGTGGTACAACTAATGTACTTTATGGCATAACGTTTATACCAAAGGGAACATCAGAAATTGGATTTGCTGTTGGCTGGAATGGGACTATACGTACAAGTTCAGATGGCGGAGAAACATGGACTTCTCAAACCTCAGGTACAACAAAATTGCTTAAAGCCATTTGTTTTGCAAACCAGAATGCTACTTATACGGGCTATATTGTTGGTGAATCGGGTAAAATATTGAAAAACACATTCCAAAATCTTGGTTTTGTTGAACAGGAAAAGACGGTGCCTTCTTTTACTGTTTTCCCCAACCCTGCTTCCGAAGTTATTACCTTAAGTGTTTTAGAAAGCAAGATTGCATTTAATTCAATCGAAATATATAACAACATTGGCGAAATTGTTATGACTATGCCATACGAAAAATCATTATCAACTTATGACATATCTTCTCTTCCTAACGGTATATACACATTAAAACTTATTAAAAACTCTCAGAATGAGGTTATTAGTTTTGTAATTCAACGGTAAAGCGCAATCATATCTTTTCTGACAAACCTCATTTTATTTGATACTATTAAAGAGTTTTATTTAATTACTGAGTTTTTTAATCCATTCTTAAATAGCACAGATTATAAAACTTTATAAGAATATTTTCTTTCTAAACCATGTTCTTTTATACGCTTTATTAAAAGGCACAAACCATTGGTTGTATGTTCTGTATCGGGCAAGGGCCTCCCCAACAGTCGATTTTTTATTTTTTTTATAATCATAATCCGCTAAACGTTTTCCTAAAACTTCCAATAAGAGTGAAAAATCATCTGGCTCAGCTTTCCTTTCGTATGCCAGATAAATTATCTTCATTGACAATTCAAGTGAATCTATTCCCATATAATAAACGGCCAGCTCTTTTAAGGCACTGGTATTATATACATATTTAATTAAACCCTCCCTATCGTAAGCAGACAACTTCTTCTGTACCGATAAATTTGTTTTATATAAATATTGCGACACCTCAATCAAGCTGTCTGCATGATGAAACTTTAAATTCTGATACGCCTCTAAAGCCAGGTTTTTATTATTCTGATACGTATATGAATTATATATTTCATTTTTTAAAATATCAATTTTTTTATCATCGTAATTACAATGTTCATACTTAGTAAATTTTTCTGACAAAGAATTCAGCAAGTCGTATGCAAAAACAAATTCATTATTATTGACATATCTTTTTGCTGCCGTGTAATCTTTTTCTGATTCAAAAATAAAGTTTTGACATTCCTGCTCTTTGATTCTCACAAGTAGCTCATTGTACTGAACAGTAATTACTGAATCATCCTGAAGCAGGTAATTGTTTATTTTATCCTTAATTGTATCCTGCAATTGCTTAGCACCCTGTAAATCATTAGTCCATGCTTTTATTTTGGCCTGACTGAGTAGATTAAGCAAAATGGGTTTTCCTGCCTGTTGAATATACATATTAAGGTTAAAATCGGGGAAAGCAATATAATTTTTTTCAATAGTTTTTGCCTGTAAAAAACATCTCAATGCTTCAGCAGAGTTTCCTTCATTTACTTTTAACAGGCCTGTATTTATAAAATTTCTGTACTTAATTTTATGCAGCGACAGCCAAAGATTTTCGGTTTCGAAAATAACATCAGTGTTTACTTTGTTTTCCTTTTGAAACTTTGTTGCTTCATTAAGCAGATTTTCTGCTTCCTCTAGATTTTCGTTCTCAATATGATTATGTATAATGATAAGTATATTCTCGTACAAGGCAGATTTTACAATTTTTATCTCATTATCCAGTAAGTTATTGCAGCTTTTATTATTGCACAAACCGCATAAGTCCAGAGCTTTATTATACGTATTTAAAGCTTCTTCAAAGGCCATTTGTTGATACAAATTACGTCCTTGCTCAATAAGATTATCAATAAGGACTTTTATAATATCATCTGTTTCTTTGTGGTTTATATTTAACTTGGGGTTATTGTTCAGATAGGTTTTAGCATCATACACAAATTTGGCTGCAAGTTCATATCTTTGGTTTTCAATAGCTTTGGCTGCAATAACCAGATAGGATTTATACAGGCCTGCCTGAGCATTTTCGATACCTGCATAAATAGAATTATGGCAATTAATCAATGGCATCTTCTTGCAGAAGTTGTCTGCTTTTTCAAATTCCTTTAAACCATTATGAAAGTCTTCTAAACGCGATTTGTTGTTCCCTCTCTCCACATATTCGAACATGATTTGCTGGGCTAAGGCGATAATATTTTCTTCAATTTCTTTTTCAATTTTAAGCTTTTGTACTATATGTAATATTTTTTCAGCCGATTTATCAATATCTCCTTTAATGAAATAAACTTCTGCCAGGCGGTAATGCGAACGCACATACAAGGGATTGGCTTTAACAGAACGTTCGAAATATTCAACGGCTTTTTCATAATTATTTTTTAGAAAATAACTGTACCCTTTATTGAAATAAACTTCATCAATATTACTCATCAGGTGGTTAACTGCCGTTGATAATGAAGTATGCTGTTCTTTGAGCTGTTTGTATTTTAATTTAAAATCAAGAGGGTCATTGTTTGATAAATCTAAATAAATAAAGAAATTTCTGTTTTCAATTTTTTCGAGGTCTCTGGCTGTTTTATTAAGGTCTATCTGGTACAAAGCCGTCATGTCTATATTATCCACTTTAACTTTGTTTAAAACATCACTGATATTCTTAAGTTCGTTTTCTGTGCTGTAATACTCTTCGATGTTTTTTATATAATTATCAAAGCGTTGTTTGTCATTCTCATTATAGTATATTTTGGAAATAATATGCATTGTTGATGCATTCACCAGCTTTATTGAATCATCCTTGCAAAGAAATACCTTCCATTCATGTACATCAAGAGGACTTGTCAGGCAACAAGTGTCAATCTTCACTGACAGCAATTCCTTTTTATCATCATCATAGAAAATGACATTCATCATTACATCAGAAGGGAGAAGTACCTTTGATATACTTATATCTTTATAAGATGCAGTTCCTTTAAAAATAAAATTCTGGATACGGTAGTTTAAGCATAGTTTTTCGTTTTTGATGAGTAATTTTAAAGATTCATCATAAGTAAGGTCATAAGAATTATAATAGAGAGCTCCTTGCGGAGAAATTTTCTCGAAAAAGTAATTGCTTATTTTTTCATCTTCGTTAGGGTATTTTACATAACGAAACGACTTGGAGTTGCTGGTCTGATTTTCGAGCAGAACATGCTGACTAAAAATAAAATGCGGCAATAAAAATAATAATACAATAAAATAACGCATAAAACTATCCCAATAAACTGGCTCAAAAATAGAAAATATAAATCAACAATAGAAAACAAAAAATAGAAAATAAGTGTTTCGCTAATAGGGTTTTAGCATTTTTTCTATGAATCCTCTTGCAGCACCTTTAGCCATTCCATAATTGTGAAAGTGGTAAAATATGCTTTATTTTTCTTCGGTTCTATATTTTTCCTGACATAATAAACATAAGATACAATAACAATTTGAAATTATTTTGTGTGATGGAGCATTGTGAGATTATTTCATTTTGCACCCGTCTGACGTCAGGCAGGCGCGTAGGGAGACGTTCACGAGCATTTTTAAGGAGCGCCATCAAGGATATAAATTCCACCTTCTCCCCAATTTCGTATCATACTCCCAAAACAAAGCTGTATTATGGTTTCCTAAGCCTGCAATCTCATCTGTACGCTCTTGAGTATTAAACCCAAACCTATAACCATCACTCTGCCAGTGTCTTCCCGGAGCAAGCATTCCAAATGGGTAATAATCCGATACGCTGGTAACATCAGCTTCTTTATACAAAAAGTTTTCATTCACATCGTAAATCAGTCTAGGTCTTGCACTTACAGTAACCAACACATTCC
>CAZVOS010000232.1:0-5443 GCA_964628845.1 uncultured Bacteroidales bacterium
TCAAGAATTCTTCGGCAAACATGTTCAAGCAATTTTGATTTAATAAGCATTACCCTACTGATGGTATGATACACATCCTGATAATCAACAGTATTTTTCAGATTATCACTTTGTTCAGCATTGAGCGAATCGTATTCGAAACTCACATCAACAATGAATTTATTACCAATAATCTGCTCCTCGGCAAAACAGCCATGAAAAGCATAAAATTCCATTCCTTCTATCTGTATTAAAGCCATTTAAAAAAGTTTATTTAATATTTAAGTAATTAAAAAATAAGCAATATTATAAAATATTTAATTTTGTAAAGCTATAAAGAATAAATAATTAAGAAAAAAATAAGAATAAATTTTATGACTACAGAACTGAAGCCCGATAATGAGAAGTCTTTAAACTTCATTGAGATTATTGTAGAGGAGGATTTAAAGAATAACAAGAATGAGAAGCGTGTTCATACCCGTTTTCCACCTGAGCCAAACGGCTATCTGCATATTGGTCATGCCAAATCAATATGTTTAAACTTCGGTTTGGCTCAGAAATATGGAGGTCTTACCAATTTACGTTTTGATGATACCAATCCTGTTACTGAGGATGTAGAATATGTGGATTCTATTAAGGAAGATGTGCGCTGGCTGGGCTTCGATTGGGGCAACAGAGAGTATTATGCGTCTGATTATTTCGATACGCTTTATGAATATGCTGTTAAGCTCATTAAAAAGGGGAAAGCATATGTGTGTGAGCTGAGTGCAGATGAGATAAGCAACAACAGAGGCACACCCACTAAGCCGGGGATAGAAAGCCCTTATCGCAACAGGGCAGTGGAAGAAAACCTACAGCTTTTCGAGGATATGAAAAATGGAAAATATCAAAAGGGAGAACGTGTGCTCAGGGCAAAAATAGATATGGCATCTCCAAATATGCACATGCGCGACCCTATTTTATATCGTATTATTCATGCCAGGCATCACCGTACAGGAGACAAATGGTGCATTTATCCTTCGTACGATTTTGCACATGGTCAGTGCGATTCTATTGAAAAAATCACACATTCTATTTGTACCCTCGAATTTGAGGTACACCGCCCTCTTTATGAATGGTGTATCAATGAACTTGAAATATTTCCCTCACGACAAATTGAATTTGCCCGCCTTAACCTTACCTATACCGTGATGAGTAAACGAAAACTATTGCAACTTGTTAAAGAAGGTTATGTAAGTGGTTGGGACGACCCACGCATGCTCACCATCTGCGGTTTAAGACGCAGGGGCTATACACCTGCCTCCATACGTAATTTTGCTGAAAGAATTGGTGTGGCAAAAAGAGATAATGTAATTGATATGGCATTGCTCGAATTCAGCATACGTGAAGACTTGAACAAAACAGCACCCCGTGCTATGGCTGTTATAAATCCTCTTAAGCTCGTCATCACCAATTATCCGGATAATAAAACAGAAACTCTCGAAGGCATTATCAATCCCGAAGATGAAAACAGCGGTAAACGCTCCATCCCTTTTTCAAAGATTCTTTATATCGAGAAAGAAGATTTTATGGAAGAGCCGCCAAAAGAATTTCACCGTCTGTCGCCAGGCAAAGAAGTACGGCTTAAGTATGCTTATATCATCAAATGCGAAAACATTATTAAGGACTCTGTTTCGGGTGAGATTATGGAAATACAATGTACTTATGATGCAGATACTAAAAGTGGCTCTGCCATGGCTAACCGAAAGGTGAAAGGCACTATTCATTGGGTGTCGGCAGCACATGCCCTCAATATAGAAGTGCGTCTCTTCGACAGGTTGTTTGTTAAAGAAAACCCCGATGATACAGAAGAGGGTGGTGATTTCAAAGATTATCTCAATCCCAATTCATCAAAGCTGTGCCATTGCTTTTGTGAGCCCTCATTGGCTGGGGCAGAAAATCTTGATAAATTCCAGTTCGAACGGCTGGGTTATTTCTGTTGTGATAAAGATTCAACACCCGACCATCTGGTATTCAACCGCACAGTAACACTTAGGGATGCATGGGCTAAAATTAGTCAGAAATTGTAAATAAATTAACTATGGAAAGCTTTTACGAAAAACTATTACAGGCAGAGCGTGGTGATAAATTATCTGCTTTGTGTATTGTAACCAAGATACAGGGTTCTGCACCTGGAAAACCGGGGATGAAAATGCTGGTGTATGCCGATGGTAACATTTGCGGCACAGTAGGGGGCGGTGCTATCGAAAAAGATGTGATGGACAAAGCTCTTGAAATCATGCAAAAGGGCTCTGCCGCTTATTTCACATTTAACTTAAAAAACGACCTTAACATGGAATGTGGTGGAGCTGCTGAAGTATTTATAGAGCCGGTACATCAGAAGAAAAAACTCTATATTTTCGGTGCAGGGCATATAGGTAAAGCATTATCGGGCTTTGCACGGGCATTGGATTTTGATGTTATTCTTATTGATGAACGTGAGGGCATATTCGATACTTATGAGCAAGGGAAATATAAATTTATTAACAAGCTCTTTACTGAAGCTCTTGATGAAATTACTTTTGACAAGCGTTCGTTTTTTGTAATCGTTACCCATAAGCACATACACGATTACGACATACTTAAAATGCTGTGTAATAAGAATTATGCGTATCTGGGTATGATTGGCAGCAAAGTAAAAGTAGAAAAAATTAAAAATGAACTTGTTGAAGAAAAGTACCTTATACAAGAGCAGCTCTCAAAAATAGATACACCCATAGGAATTAAATTTAAAGCCATAACATCCAGCGAGATAGCTATCAGCATACTGGCTAAACTTATTGATGTCAGAAATAGTTTATAGCGGTTTGGTATTATTTTTTAATATATTTATTTTATATCCAGCAAATCATCCATTTTTGTGGTATAACAAGGCGATAGTTTTTCTTGTCGCAGTTTCCATGCTTTGCTATATCCCTGAGTGGAGAAGCGTACTTGGTAGCGTCCATATCTGGCGTTAAGCTCATCAACGGTATGCATCAAAGATTGTGTTTTTTCGTTGTTTATATTATAGAAAAGATTGCCTTGTATATGATTTTCGGGGATAAGTTCCATAACGATAACACCTGCTTTTTTGTAGGCATATCCTTTTTTGTATATGCGTCTTAATCCGGCTGTGGTATGTTTTATAAGTTCTGGGGTGTAATTGGTGGCTTGTGGCAGATGCACAATGATATTGCGGGCATACTGGGCTAAATCTTTGCGGTGGGGGTTGGTATGGATAAAAACCATAACTGTTTGTGCACAGCTTTTTTGTTTGCGTAGTTTTTCGCAGCAGCGGGAGGTAAAGTTAGCAACGGCTTCTTCTATATCTTTTAGTTCGAAGAGCATTTGTCCGAAACTGCGGGCTGTGCATATATTTTTTTTAGCAGGTATTTCTGTTTCGAGGTCGTAGCAACAAATGCCTTTCAGTTCTTTTTGCATGCGTTGCCCCACCACTGTCATATGTGTTCTTACCCAGGATTCTGGCATAAGGGTAAAATCGAAGGCGGTTTTGATATTATATTTTTGCAGAAATACGGTATAACTACGACCGATGCCCCACACATCACCTATATCAATTGTCTTGAGGGCTTCTTTGACGTCGTTGTCATTGTCTAGAACCAAGCTGTTTTGCCCGCTCTTTTTAGCTATTTTATTGGCTACTTTGGCCAGTGTTTTGGTGGGTGCAATACCCAAGCTGACAGGGATACCCGTATTTTTATAAACAGTTTTTGCAATCTTTGCAGCATAGACAGCTAGGTCGAACCTCTCGAAGCCATGGAAGCTCAGGAATGCCTCATCAATAGAATATATTTCATAATCGGGTACAAAAGCAGCGAGTGTATTCATAACCCTGTTGGACATATCGCCATACAAAGTAAAATTGGTGGAAAAAACGGCTATTTTATGTTTTTTAATCAGTTTTTCTATCTGAAAAGCTGGAGCCCCCATAGGGATGTTAAGAGCTTTAGCTTCGTTGCTTCGTGCAATAACACAGCCATCGTTGTTGGAGAGCACAACTACGGGCTTATTCCTTAACGATGGGTCGAAAACCCGTTCGCACGAAGCGTAAAAGTTGTTGCAATCGGCTAAGCCAAACATAGCTATAGTTTTTTAATCACATAAGTTACAATACCCCACACACAAAAATCATTATCTGCTGTTATTTTAAGGGGCTTAAAATCTTTGTTTTCGGGGAGCAGCCAAACGCAATCTTTATCGGTATGTATGCGTTTAAGTACAAATTCGCCATCAATAAAACATACGGCTATTTTATTATTTTGGGGTTCAAGGGATTTGTCAACGACCAATATATCACCAGGCTCTATACCTGCATCTTTCATCGAGAATCCTTTTACCCTAGCCAGAAAAGTAGCATAGGGATTTTTAATAAGTTCTTTGTTTAGGTCTATGGATTTGTCGGTGTAATCTTCTGCCGGCGAAGGAAATCCTGCAGATACAGGAGGCTCGTATAAGGGCAATTCCAATGAGGTAGAAGTGTCGGGTAAAAATATTTCCAGATTTTGTTCTTTTTTTTTCTTTAGAGAGGGCATTGTACTTGGTTTTTATTTTTTTTGCCAATTCCCAAATTTTTTACATGCATCACCATAGATAAATACTTCATTGCAAAATTTTTTAGTTAAAGGGATTTTATCAAAAAGTAAATTTATCATTCTTGGTTTTATCATATTGAAACGAATTTGTCTATAATGAATAGGACTATCATTACGCATTTCTAATTCGGCAAGATTTGTTCCCATGTATTTGAATATAACTTTTTGTTCAGGAATTTGATTGGCAGACCTTGCCTGAGAGTTTTCAACAGTAACAGCATCTGCAAAAACTGTAACAACATCCTTATTAAGAAACACATGGTAAATATCATTATGTCTTACAGTTAAGTAATTTACTTCACCTCCGTTAAACATTGATTTATTAATAAAACTTCTTACCCGTCTTTTTTCTTGTAGTAAATCTTTAAGCTCTCTCATTGGAATTCTACATTTCTCTTTTGCTTCTTGTTTGTTTTTTGTGTAATCATCAAAATTTTCAGGAAATGCTTCAATGCATTTAATAAGCAATTGACCAATACCATTCATTGTTTGAAAAAAATCATCATTACGAAAACGATTAATTCCGTAAAGAAAAAGTTGCCACTTTTTATTTCCACTTTTTACAGAATGTGTATCGCCAGATAAATCAATGACATCTTTTTTTGCAACAATATCATTTTGATAATCACTTTCAAGACCTATAAGCATTGCAAATTCAAAAGCATCGTCATGACCTTTTTGTCTTACTTTTCGTGCATCTTCACTTGAAAGTCCTCTTTTTGCCATTAAGCTAATTTTGATTAGGTATATTGTAAATTAAAAGCTCATGTGATTTTTTTACATGACTTCCATTATTGTCGCGTAAACAAATTTCACCAATTCTTGTGTCG
>CAZVOS010000233.1:0-5434 GCA_964628845.1 uncultured Bacteroidales bacterium
TTTTATAGTGTTTTTCGAGTCGAGATTTGATATAGTTGGCACACAACATGGCATGTTCTGTGGCCATTTTTAAGCCATTACCACCTAATAGTTTTATGTAAGCGTATGTTATTGTAAGGACGAGTGGGCTGCCATAAGGGGCAGAAGAAACGGCTCCAATTGATTTGTCCCCACCTGTTTTAATCACTTTATGAGAAGGCAAAAAAGGCACAAGATGTTTGGCCACACCAATAGGACCAACGCCTGGACCACCACCACCATGAGGGATAGCAAAGGTTTTATGGAGGTTGAGGTGGCACACATCGGCACCTATGCTTCCCGGGCTTGTTAAGCCGACCTGGGCATTCATATTGGCACCATCCATATATACCTGTCCGCCTCGTTCATGTATTATGTTGATGATGGTTTTTATACCTTCTTCATACACACCGTGTGTTGAAGGGTATGTAATCATGATGCAGGCAAGGTTTGAGGCATTATCAGAAGCTTTAAGACGGAGGTCTTCAATATCAATATTGCCTTGCTCGTCGCATTTAACTACCACCACCTTCATTCCTGCCATTACAGCGCTTGCAGGGTTAGTGCCATGGGCTGAAGAAGGAATTAATGAAATGTTGCGGTGCCCTTGACCTATACTTTTCAGATATTCTCTTATAACCATCAGTCCAGCATATTCACCTGCTGCACCTGAGTTTGGCTGAAACGACATGGCAGCAAAACCTGTTATTTCTGATAATGTGCTGTTGAGTTCGTCAATAATTGTTTTATAACCTTCGGCTTGATTTACAGGAACAAATGGGTGTATGGCACCAAATTCAGCCCAGCTTAACGCAAACATTTCTGCTGCCGCATTTAATTTCATTGTACACGAACCTAAAGGTATCATAGAACGGTTAAGAGCCAAATCTTTAATTTCAAGTTCTTTTATGTAACGCATCATGGCTGTTTCCGAATGGTAAGTGTTGAATACAGGATGTGTCAGATAAGCCGATTGTCTGCATAAGTTTTCAGGGATATTTGAGGGTGTTGCATCAATATTAAAAGGAGAAAATATTTTTTGATTGGCTTCTGCACATATTTGTGCAATGGTGTTGATGTCAGCTACTGATGTTGTTTCATCTATACTGATACCGATGAGTCTGTTCTCAATATATCTGAAATTCATTTTATTGCTTAACGACATATCTTGTATGTGTTTAATATTAACTTTCTCAGGAATTTCAATAAGTAAAGTATCAAAGAAAGACTTGTTAAGTTGCTTAAAGCCATATTTTTCAATTTCAGCAGCAAGCTTATTGGCAAGGGTATGTATGTGCAGAGCTATATTTTTAATGCCTTTTGGTCCATGATAGACGGCATACATACCTGCCATGATGGCCAATAAGGCCTGAGCGGTACAGATGTTTGAAGTAGCTTTATCTCTTTTGATATGTTGTTCACGTGTTTGCAGAGCCATGCGTAAAGCCCTGTTGCCGTTTTTATCTACTGAAATGCCAATAATTCTGCCTGGCATATTCCTTTTAAATTCTTCTGTGCAGGCCATATATGCAGCATGAGGGCCGCCAAAACCCATAGGTATTCCAAAACGTTGTGTAGTGCCAACAGCCACATCGGCACCCCATTCACCTGGAGCTTTTAAGAGGGTTAAGCTCATCAAATCGGCTGCTACAGCCACTTTGATGCCTTCGTGGTGTGCTTTTTCAACCAATGTGGTATAGTCGCATACCAAGCCCTTTTCATCAGGGTATTGTAGCATGATACCGAAAGTTATGTCGTCAGCCACAAAATTATCAGTGCTTTTTACAACAACTTCTATATCCAGTGGTTCAGCACGGGTACATATAACGTCTATTGTATGGGGGAAGAGTGATGATGAAACAAAAAATTTATTCACCCCTTTCTTTTGTTGCTCCCTGCTGCGTGAATTATAAAGCATAATCATGGCTTCGGCTGCTGCTGTGCCTTCGTCGAGCAAGGATGCATTAGCCATAGGTAAACCTGTTAAATCAATAACCATGGTCTGGTAGTTTAGCAATGCCTCGAGCCGCCCTTGCGATATTTCTGCCTGATATGGTGTGTAAGATGTATACCAACCCGGATTTTCAAGAATATTACGTTGGATAACCCCTGGAAAAATGGTGTTGTAGTAGCCCAAACCAATATAAGATTTATAAAGCTTATTTTTAGAGGCAATTTCCTTTATGTGTGCAAAATATTCATCCTCATTTATCCCATCAGTAATGTTTATGGGCTTGCTTAAGCGGATAGATTCAGGTACTGTTTCATCAATTAAGGCATCTAAAGATGAAACGCCTATAGTTTCCAGTACTTTTTTCATGTCTTCTTCCTGTAAGCCATTGTGTCGTTTGATAAAATTATTTGTAATCATTGTTGAAGATTTTTATTTATGAATTTTGTAATTGTATTTTTTGGAAGGCAAATTTATATATATTTGCGTAATAGTAAAAGAACATTAAATATTATTTTAATCTTATAAATTTTATACTAGATTTCTGAAGAAATATTTATTATTTTTGTGATTATAGTATTATTGATTTAAAAAGGAACAGATGAATGTACAGAAGGTCTTAATCTTTGTGTTGCTTTTTCTCATGTTTTCTGTAGTTAAAGCACAGGATATTATACGTTTTGCTGATGGAAAAATTCTGGAGTGTAAGGTAGAAGGTATTACTGATACAACAGTATGGTTTATTGAAAAACCATACAAAAAAAATCCCAAGGAAACAATTTTAAGAAATGATGATATTTTTTCAGTAGTATTTGGTGATACATCCGAAGTGGTTGTTTATAAGCCCGATGCTTCAGACAAGCTGGCCTTCAATGTTGAACAGATGCGAAATTATGTAGCAGGAGCTTCTTTTGCCCGAAGAAACTATAAAGCCATCATCCCCACAACAGGAGCTTTTATTGCCGGTGCAGGAGGTGGGTTGCTGGGATTTTGGGGACTATTGATACCACTTACTTATGATTTGGGCATAAGTTCTTACTTACCAAGAGCCAAAAATTACCGTAAAGAACCCTTACCTCCCAATGCTGATGAGTTTTTTGCCATTGGCTATCAGGATGTAGCTAATAAAAGAAGAACGCATCGTATTATTGCCTCTAGTTTTGCAGGTGTCGTGGCCATAGTGGTTTATACTACATTGATGACGAAAGGAGAATAATAAAACTCCTCACTCCGAACTCCAAATATTTTTCCTTCTATTTGTTCACATTAGCACAGTTCATTTCTCCTTCTGTGTAATAAATGTTTAAGTATTTGTCTCCATAGCGGCCACCGCCTTCGTGTGTCTGTGCAACAGAACCTTTTATGTAATAACACTTACCATCAGCTTTCTTGGTGGCTATATCAACTCTTGCAAATTTAAGTGTTACAATACCAAATTGATTTCTTTCTACTTCCCAACTGGTGCTTGTTATAACAACCCTTTGAGGTGTTCCGTATCTGGCTTTATCAATTTTTGAATTAACTGTAGCTACTACGCTTTCATCTGTCATGCCTGCTTTATGTAATCTGCGTGTCTCTACTAATCTTTTTTCTATCTCTGCATCTCTTTTTGCGAGTCCGCCACTTTCAACATATGCAATAATTTTATCTTTTTGTTCTTTAACTGTTTTCTCATAAGCTTCTAAGTGAGGGTCTGTCTTGATGAGGTAGCCTTTCATATCAGAAATTTGTTTTTCCGCATTTTCAATATCTTTTAATCTGTCGGATGGATACACAGTCCAATCATTCTCATCAAAAGCTCTTTTCAAGCTATTCTTAAGGCTTGTCATTTGAGCTTCGGGAACTGTTTCGGTGTACATGGCATCAATTTTCGCTATTAAACCTAAAGTGTAAGTGTCTGAATGTTCTTTGCTGCGGTTTTTTTTGTATGCGGGTGCAAATTCTTCATAAAATTTCTGATATTCTGCTTTTTTTGTTGTGTATTCTTCATAGCTGATAACATCCCACTTCTTGGCAAGCCGGTCAAAAAGGGATGACCACTCCATTTTTTCTTTTTCCAACTCTGTGAAATCTCGCTCCTTTGGAGTACTTGCTGCTTTTGAAGTTGTTTCCTTTGGGGTTTCCTCAGTTTTACTCGAAGATGCTGGTTTATTTGTTTCTTCCGGTTTTGTTGTTTCTTTTGGCTTTGTCGGTTCGTCTGATTTTTTGCTTTCGCTTGCTTTATCTTTAACTTTAGAAACGTTTTTCTTGATATCTCCTATCTGTGCATGTACAGGTAATGTAAATATAAGAATACCCGACATAATCAAAATACATAGTAAATTTTTCATAATAAATTTTAAATTAATAATTAAGGACAAAAATAAAGAAAAATACGAATGAATTTATTTTTGTATGATTAACTTTAAGACTTTTACACCGCTTGTACTTTCTGCGTTAATAAAATACAAGCCATTAGCGAGGTGAGAAAAATTTAAAGGAGATATCCCTTTAGAAAACGCGGTATTGTATAAAATTGAGCCCAAAGCATCGTAAACTGTAATGTGGGTTTCTTCGGGCAGGTCAATTACCAGGTTGCCATCATTGGGATTGGGGTACAATCTGATGGTGTGTACACCACCGTCTGTAATACCTGTACAGGCATCTACCGTAATGAAGACAGTATCCGCATTATAACAGCCGTGAGCATCGGCGAAGCCATACACAATCATCCAGTTGCCTATGCCTGCTGTAGTGGGTGAGAAGAGGTTGCCTGTTATACCCTGACCGGTAAAAACGCCACCGGTTGGTGTGCCTGAGAGTGTAACCGGAGCATTATACACACAGTACATGGGTAGTGTATCCATACTGACCACTGGTAAACTGCGCAAGTTCAATTCAAGGGTGTAGATGCTGTCGCAGCCGTACTGCGAAGAATAAGGGACAGTATATATGCCTGTTGTGTTATAATAATTACCCCGCCAGTAATACGTATCGCCTTCGCAGATGGTATCTTTTGTAACGAAATTAAATACAGGCCATGTGCTCAGATTAAGCGAATACACGCTGTCGCAGCCTGTCGCAGCCAACAGACTGTCATAATATACACCGGGCAATGTGTAGGTTTGTCCCCGCCACGTAAAAGGTGTACCCTCGCATACTGTTGCAGCCTCCATTATAAAATAGAACGGATGCACCATCAGATTCAATACATACACGCTGTCGCAGCCCTGTTGGGTTGAGAGGCTGTCGTAATATGTGCCTGCTGTAAAGTAATCATTACTCCGCCAGTGAACAGTATCGGCGAAACAAATTTCTTCATTCTGGGTATATTCATAAGCAGGATTAACAGTAATACAGGTAATGTTGGATGCGACTATAGCACATGAAGAATATATCATACGTCTGTAACATGCAGACATTGGCATTGGTGAATAATTGATATTTTGAAATTTCCAATAAAATAAAAAAATGTTTTAAATAAAA
>CAZVOS010000234.1:0-5381 GCA_964628845.1 uncultured Bacteroidales bacterium
TTAAAACAGGAAACCCGTCGCTAAGGCCCGAGGTGACTCATAAAATATCGTTGCAAACCAACATTTTAGGCGGACTGGCCAACATCGAGCCCTATTATCATTTTTCAGACAATTACATTGCCGAAGCAGGCCACCTCATTAACGACAGTCTATTCGAATACACTTACAGCAATGCCGGGCATTACAAAAACTACGGGCTTCAGGCCAATATTACCATACCTTTTGGCAAAAAACTCTTTCTGCAGAACACCCTCGACCTTTACAACAGCAGCATTACCCACAAGCAGGTGCTTAACAATATCAAAGGGGTCAAACTATCTGAGCAACTTGTATATGTTGATGAGTCTTCGGGTTTTGTGGCAGGACTGCAATACCAGAAAAACCTGCAGAAATATATTACAGTCCAGGGCTATAATAAAGGCGATAACGACTCCTGGATTGCTTTTTTACAAAAACCATTCTTAAAGCAAAAACTAAATCTGACACTTATTTACTTCCTCCCTTTAGATTGGGGATGCGACTTTGTTCAGGGCAGTTATATCCATACTGCCAACTACACCGAAAGCCGCTGGAACGACATCAGCTTTCTGAAAAACATTGTCATGTTACAGGCCTCGTACCGTTTTAACAAAGGCAAAACCATCAACAAAACCGAAAAGAATATTGAAAAAGATGCTGAGAAAAGCACTAAGGGGAAGTTTTTGTAACATCCAAAATTTTATCGTTTTACGAAATATTTACACTTTATTATTGTAATTTAGCTATAAATATTAAAACATTATAATGTCCCTTTTCCAAAAACTTAGGAATAAATCAATTCTTAACCATGAATACCCAACACATCCTCCATTTCCTCATCGACCTCAAGCTCAACAACAACCGCAACTGGATGAAAGCCAACGATGCCCCTTACAGGGAAGCAAAAGCCACTTTTGAAGCGCTTGTTGATGAGGTGCTTGATGGCTTAAAAACCTTCGATAAATCGCTGAAAGAAGTCAAAGCATCCGATTGTATTTTCAGAATAAACCGCGATGTCAGGTTTTCGGCTAATAAAGAACCGTATAAAACCAATTTCGGGGCTTTTATGGCACCCGTCGGACGCAAGAGTGAATATGCAGGGTACTACATGCATTTCGAACCCGACAGCTCATTTTTGGGGGGCGGTATTTATATGCCACAACCCGATGTACTCAAAGCCATCAGAGAATATATATTGCTGAATACATCTGAGTTTAAACAAATTATTTACGACAGCACTTTCAAAAAATATTTTCCTGAACTTTGGGGCGACAGCTTAAAATTAGCCCCTGCCGGTTTCCCAAAAGATTTTAAAGATATAGAACTGCTCAAATACAAGCATTATGTGATATCGGCCGATGTAAGTAACGAATTCTGGTTCGGCGCTGATGTGGTTGAGAATATCTTGCAGGTCTTTAGGGCGCAGTATGCATTCAATAAATTTCTCGATAAGGCGGTTTCAAAAATCAGACAATAATTTTAATGCCAACAAACATTCAATAACAAATTTTAATTGACAACTTTTATAAAAATTATAACTGAAACCACAAGTATTATTAATAAAGAAAGGGCTAAAATAATCGATTTACTGACTCTGAAATCCAATTTAATTCTTTTTTTGTAAGGAATTTTATTTTCCTTTAAAAAACTCCGCAATTTTAAATATTCCTGCTCCGTAATTTTAAAAGTATAATACAGTTTTTTTCTGGTATTTGTGCTTGTTTTTTTAAAAATCATAACAAATTGAATTATTATTTATTTCTCATAATTGTGTCCTGCAAAAGTATAGATTCATCATGAACTAGCCGTAAAATTTTTGTTATAAAGTCATTACTTAATCCTAATTTTTTGGCTAATTCTGTTCTTTCTTTAATAATAACATCCCAGCGTTTTACCTGATACACAGTGATGTTTTTCTTCTTTTTAAATTGTCCAATCTTACTTACAACATCCATCCTCTTTTTTAGCAAATTTAACAATTCTATATCAAAAACATCAATCTGATTTCTTAATAATTCGAGGTATTTTTGAGAATCAGCATCTCCTGTTTCTTTTCTATAGGTTAGATTGTTCAAAATTTCATTTAATCTATCAGGGGTAATTTGCTGACGGGCATCTGTAATTGCTTTGCTTGGTGTTAAATGAGTTTCTATCATCAGCCCACACATACCTAAATTAAATGCTTTTTGAGAAATTTCCTGTAAAAATTCATGTTTACCTGCAATATGGCTTGGGTCGCATATAACAGCAAGAGAAGGAAACAAACGCTTCAACTCTATAGGAATATCCCATATGGGGTCATTTCGGTAAGCTGTTTTATTATAGGTGTTAAAACCCCTGTGTACTGCAATAATTTTTCTCAGGCCTGCTTTATATAGTCTCTCAATAGCACCTACCCACAAATCCAGGTCAGGATTAATTGGATTTTTTACCAATACAGGTATATCTGTTCCCTTTAGTGCATCAACAATATTTTGAACATAAAATGGGTTAACTGTTGTACGGGCTCCAATCCATAAAACATCTATATGATGCTTCAAACAAGCTTCAACATGTTGAGGTGAGGCAACTTCAACAGCGAGTAACAACGACGTTTCTCTCTTCACATTCTGAAGCCATTTAAGTGCATTTTCGCCTATTCCCTGAAACGAATGAGGTCTTGTTCGGGGTTTCCATATGCCTGCTCTAAAAATACGTATGTGTTTGTTTTTTTCAAGTGCTTTGGCTGTATTCAATATTTGCTCTTCACTTTCTGCACTACATGGTCCGGATATTAGCAACGGATATTTGAAATTTTTTAACCAAGCTTCAGGAGATATAAAATTTAATACTGAGTTTTTATACATAATAAAAATAATTTAATAAAAAACTCAATAAATATCAATTAAGCACGAAACATTCTTTTAAAAATATTTTTCTTTTCTTTTTTCATTAATTCAATTTCATCTTCCTCGTGATAGCCGTAGCCATAACCATAACCATAACCATAACCATAACCATATCCATAGCTCGAATAACCATATTTTGTGTATTCGTGTTTTACGCTATTGATTAATATACTTAAATTAGGAATTTCAATATTATTGCATATGTCATTTAAGTTTTCTATGGCCTTTTTCGCTGTTACCTTCTGTCTTACAACAAATACATAAGCATCTACGTTTTTAACTATTGTAAAAGCATCTGCTACAAAAGCTACAGGAGGAGTGTCAATAATAATAAAATCGTATATTGTTTTTAATTCATTAATTAGATTTGTCATATTATCCGACTCTAAGAGTTCAGCAGGATTAGGTGGAACAGGGCCTGCTGTAATGATATCAAGATTTTTTAAACTTGTTTTGCTTATGATTTCATCTAATGACGATTTGCCAATTAAATATGTAGAAACACCTTTGTCGTTTTTCAAATTAAAATCTGAAAAAATTCTTGGCTTTCGCATATCACATCCAATTAATATGGTTTTTTTATCTGCCAATGCAAAAGTGGAAGCCAGATTTATTGAACAAAATGTTTTCCCCTCACCCGAAATTGTTGAAGTAAGGGTTATAACTTTTTTATTGGGCTCTCTGAGGAAAAACTGCAAATTAATTCTTACAGCTCTGAACGACTCTGAGACAACCGATTTTGGCTTTTGAGCAACAACATTATTAATCCCTAAATGACTATATGCAATAACACCTAATACTGGTATTTTTGTTTGTTTTTCAATATCTGATTTATCTAAAATTTTATCATTAAAATAATCAATTAAAATAATTATAATACCAGGTAATAAAAGTCCTATAATAAGAGCCAAAATAAAATTTTGTTGTTTTTTTGGAAAAATCGGTTGTCCGTTTTTTTCTAAAATAGCACTATCTAATATTTTATTGTCGGGTATTATCGATGCCTTTGCTATACCAGATTCTGAACGCTTTTGCAATAAAAAGTTATACATCTGGTCGCTTACTGTAAATTTTCTTTTTATTCCCAGATATTCTTTTTCTGTTTTGGGTAATTTATTGATTTCTATTTCTATTTCCTTGATTCTTTTATTTATCTCTGCAATTTTTAAGTTTGAAACACCAACAATATTTTTCACTGTTTCGATAAGTGCTTTTTTTGTAGCTTCAATTTGCAAATCAACAATATTTAAATACGGATTTTTAATAGTAGAGCTCATCAAAAGCAAATTTTTCTCTTTCGCTTGCTCTCTTAACTGTGATACTAAATTATTTAACCCAACATCTTGTATATCCATTGTTGATGGAGCTATTAATTCTGATAAATCAGAATTTTTTTCTAAATATTCAAATAAATACTTATAATATTGGGCTTTCAATAATTCTACAGCACTTTCTTTCTCAAGTTCTCTAAGTCTCGAAAATACATAATTGGTTTCTATAGAAACATCCATAATATTATGTTCTTGTCTGAAGTTCTCCAATCTCATTTCATCTGCAAATAATGAATCGGTTATTTCTGACAATTGTTCATTTATAAAATTAACGGTATTATCTGCTCTTATATATTTATCTTCTAAATCAATATTTAAATATTCAATGGCCAAAGTATTTAAATAGTTAATTATTTTATTAGGATGTGTATTATTAATAAAAACGTCTACTACAGTTGAGCCCTTATCGTCAACAGTTTTTACTTCTGTTAATGCATTGTAAGTCTTTATTAAATTTTTAGGATTGTTTATACTAAAACTATAATCTTGATTTAATTTTTGTAGAGGATTTAATTTACTTTTTAAAAATATTTTAAATTTACAATATTCTAATTTAAATTCTTCTCCAAAATGTAGTTCTTTTGTATAGTCATTAATTTCTATATTTCTTCTTGAATCCTCAGAAACAATGTTATATGCTGATAATTTATTTCCTTCTTTTAATTGAATTTCATACTTATCTTCCGACAATATTTTTACATAAAAAGGATAATTTATCAGTTGAAAATGAGCAGAATCAACAAAAACTGTAAAAGGACATTCATTATATATTTCTGTATATTGAAATTTTCTCTTTTTATTATATGTGATTAAAAAATCGAGTTTTTTTAAAGTATTTTCTGTTAATGTTCTGGTTTTTAATATATGTATTTCGTTTAAAAAGTTTTTCTTTGTTTTGAACATATCAAGACTTTCAAGGAAATTTTGGCTTCCCAAATTCCATTTGGCATCATCTTTTATTAGAAAGGTTATTTTCCCTCTATATATAGAAGTAGAAAATTTATTAATAAAAAAAGCGATTGTAATTGTAATTAAAACACTTAATACAAAAAAATAAAAATATTTTAAGAATTTAAATAAATAATATTTTATATCAACATTATTATTTTCTTCAGCGTTTTGAAAATCATTATATTATTATTAT